>JBGCDT010000467.1:0-9120 GCA_045105695.1 Saprospiraceae bacterium
AACTCCGGCATCGTCTGTTGGATGGTTTCTAAAGATCCCCCCTTCGCCATACGCATTCCGAAACTGTAGTTGCGCGAGTCTCGACTGGTCGCCGTAGCTATCAAATCTCCGATACCCGCAGTACCAACAAATGCCGTACTTTTTGCTCCCATCGATTTTCCAAAGTAGATCATTTCCATCAATCCTCTGGTGAGCAGCAATGCCTGAATATTCTTACCCATTCCTAAGCCACCAAGAATTCCTGAGCCAATGGCAATCGCGTTTTTTAAAGCACCCGCGAGTTCTGCACCAAGCAAGTCGTGTGTTCCGAAAACATGGAATCGAGAACTGTCCAATGCGTTTCTACCTTTCTTAATTACTTCCGTAAACTTGCTGGCGATGACCGTAGCCGCAGGTTGTCCAGCCATGATTTCTTTCGCTAAGTTTGGGCCTGATAAGCATCCAATTCTAACGACTGAAGATTCTTGAGCGATCACTTCACTCATGGTATGAATGTTACTTCGATTGAAAGATTTGGTAGCGAGCTCACTTTCGCTAATGTCCGTCACGTCGAAACCTTTGGTACCATGAATCAGGAGATGATAAGGATGCAAAAACGGTGAGAGATCTTTCATCATCGAACGAAAGTTGAGCGATGGAACAATCAGGAATATCAGATGACATTCTTTAGCTACTTGCTCTATATCATTGGTCGCAACAATATTTTTACTTAAATCTAAATCAAAATGCCGATGTTCTTTGTTAATCTTTTCGACAAGGGCTGGCTGGCGAGTATAAAGAATGACACGACGGTTTATAGAAAGCAGATTGGCAATGGTAGTCCCGAAACTTCCTGCTCCGATGACTCCAATGGTTTTTTTATTTTCAAATGATGTAATCAATATTTCTATAATTTGTGCGTTAGATTTTTGCCAAGATTAAAAGCCCAAATGCAAGGCAAATGTACAATTAATTTACAATGACTAAACATAAATATATAATTCCCTTTTTCCTATGTCTGCTTCTCTTTTCTTCATGGATTGGAAAAGGAGATTGCCAGTCGAGAGTTCTGGATAACAATACTTCTACTGAACCAATCACTGGCCCTTCACAGGCGGAGAACGGTCCCGGTGGGATGGAATATATTCACGACTCAGTTGCGATCTTTGACTATGCGAAAAAGCCTGATGGTTTTTGGTTGTATCAACCTGCAGCACCCGTTCCAACAGAGGCACCCGTTGTTGTTTTCATACATGGCTATGGAGCTTATAATCCTATGATTTACGGTAAGTGGATAAAGCACTTAGTAAAGAAAGGCAACATTGTAGTTTTTCCTCGTTATCAGAAAAACTTGTTTAGTCCTTCTACCGATCATTTTATTGACAATACAGTTACTGCGATTCAGGACGCCATTAGGGTTATTGACTCAGTACATCAGATCAAACCGATGTTAGAGCATTTTGCAATGGCTGGTCATTCCTATGGAGGGGTGATTGCTGCGGGGATGGCTGCTGACTATGAAAAGTATATGATTCCAGAACCGAAGGCGATTCTATTGTGTTCCCCTGGCTCAGGACCATTTAAAGGAGGAGTGCTTGACGATTACAGTGGTATTCCATCGGTTACAAAATTAGTGAGCATGGTCAGTGAGAACGATAATATTGTAGGTGATAAATTAGGCATACTCATTTTTGAATCGGCTATAAACACTCCTAACAGAAATCTCATTCGACAGTATACGGATGACCATAGCTCTGAACATTCTATACTGGCAGGTCATAATGAATGTTACTCCATCGATGAAGATCTGGATACGGGTATTCGAAATGCAACGGCTCGGAGAGCTCTTCGTATTAGCGAATTAAATACTCTAGATTATAATGGTTATTGGAAAATTTTTGATGCACTTTTGGATTGTAATGAGACTGGAGAGCATTGCGAAATGGCCCTTGGGAATACCGCAGAGCAGCGGTCGCTGGGGACTTGGAGCGATGGGGAAGTGGTTCGGGAATTGGAGGTTTTTCTGCCAGAGAATACAGAAAAGTAAAACCTTTTGTACATTTTTATAAAATACAAAAGCCCCCGCCAATCGGCAGAGGCTTTCTAAGTGAAATTTATTTTATTTATCCTTTTACAAAGGAACGAATACTATTTCCTTTCAGCTCCCGTACAAGCTGCTTTCCTTCATCTTCCGAATCTACATAACGTACAACCACCATGTGACGGCCAGAACTCATCGTTACAATTTGTGCTTCATTGTAACCTAGTTCTTGCAAACGAGATATGCGACCTTCTGCATTATTACGATTAGAAAATACACCTGCTACCACTTTAAATTCAGTATCATAACTGTAGTTTGTAGAAGCATTGTTAGAACCAGTAGATTCTGAATAAGATGGAGTGGTAGGATTGGAGTCTGCAAAGGAAGTTGGACCTTCACCAGATACAATCTTGATTTCTATCTCATTGCTGATTTTCGTTACTTTTACATCTGTTCTTCTGTTGTACTGATGTTGTTCTTCTGTACAATTTACACCGTCAACACAGCCGTTACGTAATTGTGACTCTCCATATCCTTTAGCAATCATTCTTGATGAGCTGATACCAGCGGCTACCAAATATTCTACAGCATTATCAGCACGTCTTTGTGACAGCTTGATGTTAGAACGATCATCTCCACGAGAATCCGTATGACTAGCAAGTTCAATCTCGATATCTGGATAATTGTTGAGCAGTCCAGCTAATGCATCTAAGTCAATTTTTGCATCAGGTCGGATAGCAGCATCATTGAAGTTATAGTAGATGTTTGGAAGTTGGAAAACTGTTCCTTCCTTGATGGAAGTAGGGAAGCTTTCGTCTTCTTCTACATTTACATAAACGATATCGTCAGGACCTGTAATTGTTCCATCGGCAGCAATTCTAGAACCGGCAGGAGCAATGATGGTTCCGTCTGGTCCTATGCTGGTCCCGTCTGGGCTAATCGTAGAGCCGAATGGTAAAGCACTCGTAGCACCAGGAGGAGCAATCAATTCACCATCAGGCCCAACGATTGATCCATCAGCGGCAATAGATGATCCTGCTGGAATGAAAATAGATTTGCCTGGTTTTTTCTCACCAGTTTCGGTAATCATTTCATTGTCATTACCTTTTTCTAAGCTAACAAATAGTTCATTCACACCATCTTCTGTGTCTACAATAACTTGCCTCGTTAGGTACCCTTCTTTTTTAATGATAAAAATATGTTTACCGGTGAAAACGGTAACTGGTAGTTTACCCCAGCTATCTGTTGCACCTGATTGACTATTTTCTTCCAAAGGTACGCGAACTAATAATTCGTCGTCTTGACCAGAAATATTTCCAGCTGAATTATCTGCAGAAAGAGCTGCTGCTAAACTCAGGTCATCAAGACTAGTGTAAGTGATGTCTGCACTTTCAACCATTTCACCTGTTTCAAAATCGGAAACAACTACCTCCATATCGAAAGCTTCCTTAGGTTTTTCATTATCATAAATGGCATCCATATTACTCGTCACATAGAAACTGTAAATATCATCTTCTCCTTGGCCCGTACTACGGTTAGAAGAAAAGTAGCCATTCTTTTTATCTCTATCTAGGATAAATCCAAAGTCATCTGATTCGGAGTTAAAAGGTGCCCCTAGATTTTTAGGAGTAAACCAGCTATCACCTTGTCTTGCAGAAAAGAAAACATCCAATCCTCCAGTTGAACCATGTCCCGTTGAGGCGAAATAAAGTGTTCCATCAGCATGGATGAAAGGAAAGATTTCTTCTCCTTCTGTATTGACTTGAGGTCCGAGGTTAATAGGCTCGCCCCAGTCATCTCCTAAACGTCTGGAAACCCAGATATCCATTCCACCATGTCCGCCTGGGCGATCAGAAGCGAAATAAAGTAAGTTGCCCTCTACAGAAATAGCAGGGTGGGCAGCGTTGGATTCTTTGTCATTGAAAGGAAGTAGTTTTTCATTCTTCCACTCATCCTTAATATTCTCAGCAGAGTATATTGCTAATTTGATGATTCCGTCTTTTGCTTTCTTTCGTTTTCCCTTCTTTGTGAAATTTCTAGTGAAAAACATGAAGGAAGCAGTTCTGTCAAAAGTCACGGGACCTTCATGTAAAGTCGTTGTTATGGCTTTAGAAAATGGTTCTGGTTTAGCCAGTGTACCATCTTCATTACGTCGAGCTAAAAAGATAGAGAAGATATTTTTATCAATTCTACTGTCTTTGATTTTAAATTTTTTGCTTGCAGGTTGAGAAGAGATAAAAACAATCCCGTCTTCGTAGAAAGCAGGGCTATATTCCAATCGCTCCGAATTGATGGTGGCCTCATTAGTAATAAAGACCTCTTTTTCTCCGCCTGGTATCTGTGCAATGGCAGTAGAAGCCACAGTCAAAAAACACAGAAAAAGTAGTTTGTTTGTAAATCGGTAAATAGTCATATCAGGGATATAATTGAAGAAATTTTTACAAATAATAATAAATGGTACTTTAGAAAAAGAACCTTGGATTGGCCATGTCACCCTTCTCCTTCACAAAATCGTACCGTACCAGCGCTTCGAAAGATCCATTGCTGTAATCCTGAATTTCTGTTAAAGAATAATCATAGGCTAAACCGATCGCAATTTGATTGTGCTGGTACATGGCCAAGATGTCTATTGACTCTCCAGCACCTGTCCCTCCCATTCTGTATGAAAGTCCTAAATTGATTCTTTTATCAAAAACTAAAGTCATATTGATATCCATATCAAAAGGTGCATTCTGTACATATTTCGCTAGAATAGCAGGTTTTAAATCCATTGTTTCACTAATTGGAATCATGGTTCCAAGCATTCCGTAAAAGTGCTGCGCTTGTTCTGCTACCAATGTCAATTGTGAGCTCTGACTAAAGCCAATCTCACCTGGGTAGAGGTAAGGAACAGATACACCTACATAAGTATTTCCATAAGTGTAGTAAGCTCCAACTCCAAAGTTGGCATATACGTCATTAGCAGCTTCATCTACAACAACTGAATTGTCACCTGATTCACGGATATATACACCTGGATCAGCAAAGTCAATTCCTTGGAACTTCATACTTCCCTGAAGACCTAAGCGAAATGAAGACTTCTCCGTAATTTTCACATGATAAGAGTAGGCCATGTTTGCATACCAGTTATTCATAATACCAGTTGTCTGATTGAAAAGGGTTAGACCAAAACCTACTTTGTCTCCAAAAATAGGAGCGTCAAAGCTTAGTAATTTAGAGGTAGGTGATCCGTCAAATCCAGCCCATTGTTTTCTGTAAAGAGCAGTAAGGCTAGGAACTCCGCGTACACCAGCATAGGCTGGATTCAAAGTCAGTTTGTTATACATAAATTGCGTAAACTGACTTTCTTGTTGTCCATAGCAAATACCACTTGTGAATATCAGGAGTACTAACGGGAGGACAGATTTTTTAAATATTTGCATAAGCATAATTAACCTGTTTTTAAGAATTTGATATTTCAGGAAAAATAGAACCAGAATGTTGTGATGGTTATCTCGCTATTCTGAGTGCTATCTTTCCTGACGTTAAAAGGGATTATTATCTGAAAATCGTAATGTGACCTTTGTCAGCATCAGTTGCATTATCGAGTTTGAAAATGTAGAAGTACGTTCCATCTGGAAGATCTTTTCCACTTTCTCCATCCAATGTACCATCCCAGTTATTCAAGTATGGTTGTGCGTAGAAAACTTCGTCACCCCATTCATTGAAAATGATCATTTCTGATTCAGGGAAATCCTCCGTTTCAAGACAGTTGATAATAAGAACTTCATTCTTGTCATCTCCGTTTGGAGTTATCACTGTTGGAACTCGACAACTTTCGTCTCTTACTGTAATATTCACAATTCCAGTTACGCAATTCTCAGTATCACAATTCACACACAATTCGTACACAAAACTTGCCACGCCTGCAAAACCTTCCGGATCGTAATTCAAGATTCCGTTTTCATCAATACCCAGTCTTCCTGGAATGTTTTCAGTTGGTGTTATTAATGTTATGTCAAATTCAAGATCAGTATTGAACTCATCGTTTTCTATAACAGAAACATTTACAAGAGTCTCGTCAGGAGCGATAGTGTATTCATCGTCTATTGCTACTGGGGCACCAGATACAGATATCGTAATGCTATCCACCGCTGAGGTACAGTTGCCCGCAGAAATAGAGTAGTAGATCGTACATTCGCCAGCCTCTGTTGGAGTCAGATCAAAAGTACTTGATGTTATTCCTTCTGGGATACAACCTTCTGGATTAGAACTCCAATTGTAAGTCACTGTTGTCCCGGCTACTTCCTGACCAATGATGGTACAGGTTTCTCCTAAACAAATCGAACCATTGCAATCACTGTTTACAGTAACATTCGGTAAGTCTCCTACGATGACTTCAGTGGTTGTCGTTGCATCACAAATACCATTGTCTACGGTTACAGTCCAAGTACCAGTATATTCTTCACCTGGAGAAATCAGCATTGGATTTTGTACATCGAACGTTTCTCCGTTTGGAGCCGTCCAGAGTATAACATCACCTGCGGAGGCACCAGTTAAGGTCAGTTGTAAATCACCTTCTCCACAGAGAGGACCATCATTAGAAGCTTCAATCTCAGGTGTATTTCCAAAAGTTATGTCTATATCTGCTGTAGAAGTACATCCAGTAGCAGAAGTACAAACCACTGTATAGTTACCACTTAATGGATCAAGCACTGGGGCTGGATCTGAAGAAGTCCATCCTGCAGGACCGGTCCATTCGTACGTTGCATCTGGTAATCCACCAATCACAGATAAAGTGATATCGCCAGAACAAACAGTATCATTTGGAGAAGCTTGAATAACAATCTGCCCACCGAAAGGAAGAACTGTTATACTAAAAGTACAGGAAGATTCATTATTAACGTTTCCGTCATTTGCGGTTTAAGTGATTTCGTAAACGCCTACTGCAATCGTATCACCTGAAGTGAGTCCAATTATTGAGCTATTTACGGTCCCACAATTATCTGTAATGGTTGGACTATTAAATTCTACCGTTACAGAATCACAAGTATTATTGTTTGAAACACTAGTTAGAATACCACTTGGATCATCAATAATATTTCCAGAGGCATCTATCACTACATTTTCAGGGCAATCAATAACAGGAGCTTCATCGTCTTCAACAATTACATCAAAGGAACAAGTTACCGCATTATTTCCATCATCTGTAGCGGTATAAGTCACTGTAGTAGTTCCAACTGGGAAGTAATCTCCAGAGTCAAAATTTGTCGTTATGGTGAGAGTCGTATCGCAATCATCCATAGCTGTTATCATATCCCATGTTACAAAAGCACCACAAGAATCAGGTGTAACATTAGATGTAATTGGACTAACTGGACAATCCATTATTACTGGAGGACTATTGTCTACTACGGTTACTGTAAACGTACAACTAGCATCATTTCCAGCGGCATCGATAGCAGTACAAACAACTATAGTTTGACCAATACCTATTGTATCACCTGGCATATGAGTACAGCTGATACCAACATTAGAGCAATCATCTGTTGCTGTGGGCAAAACCCAAGCGGCAATGTATCCACAGATTGTAGGATCAGCATCAATAGTAATATCATCAGGGCAGTTTGGTACTGGGTCCTGGGTATCTTCGACTACTATTTCAAAAGTACAGACTGCTGTGTTCCCTGATTCATCAGTAGCAGTATAGATTACAGTAGTAGTTGTAGCGAAAGTATCACCAGGCATAATGTCATCATTGGTCGCGTAAACTATATTTACCGAACAAGCATCTGTAGCAGTAGGGGCTGTCCAGGTCGCAACAGCATCACAACCATTTCCAGTAGGCGTTAATACAACATCAGCTGGAGGACAATTATCCCAAACAGGAGCTTCAGTATCATTGATGATAACAGTAAAGCTACAAGTACCAACGTTACCGGCTGTGTCAGTTGCTGTGTACATAATGTCATGGCTTCCTACTGCTAAATCTACCGGAGGGACATGAGTAAATGTTACAGATTCTAAACCGCAGTTATCGGTAGGTGTAGGTATATCCCAAGTAGCTGATGCAGTACAACTTCCCATTGCTGTTTCAAATACAAGCGGTAATCCGCCTCCAGGACAATCTAGGAAAGTTGGAGCTTCATTGTCAACATTAATATTGAAAGAACAAACATCAGATTCATTAAGGGAATTTACTGCAGTGTAAGTAACCACGGTAGGTCCTGTTGGTAAAGTCACATTAGTCAATTCACCAGTTCCACCAGCAACTGTAGAAGTCGTATAACTAAGTGTTATTGTAGAAGGATCAACCAAGTAAATCGGAGGTGCTGTAACAATAGGATTACAAACATCCATATCTGTTGGACAGTCGATTAAATCCGATCCTGGGTCTTCAATTACGTTTACTGTAAAGGAACAAGTACCAGCATTGCCAGAGTCATCCAGGGTGGTATAGGTAACTAAAGTCTCGCCAACTGGGAATGCTGTTCCTGAAATATCTAAAGTTCCAACTGTTGGAATAATTGGAGCTGTAGTAAAACTTGTATCAACGACATCTCCACAAACATCCGCCGCATTTAGTATTCCAAGTCCATTCAATACCGTATCTACCGTACCGTTAGGAACATTTATCGTTACATCAGCCGGACAGTCTGTAGTAGGTCCTTGTGTATCATTTACAACTATAAAAACATCACAAACTCTTACATTTCCATTTACGTCGTATGCTCTATAAGTTATTTCTGTAGTTCCAATAGGGTAGACAGTTGGGACAGATGGAACAAGCCCATTCCCAATTAATGGACCTGTAGTAAATTCATAGGTAACAGAATCAATTCCACAGTTATCTATGATACCTGTTGGCAAAATAGCCGCTAAAGGAACTGTTGCTTCACAGCTATTCGGATCTGTAGGAAGTGCGTCAGG
Source organism: Saprospiraceae bacterium (assembly GCA_045105695.1). Lineage (GTDB taxonomy): Bacteria > Bacteroidota > Bacteroidia > Chitinophagales > Saprospiraceae > CALGLS01. Next base: position 8,930 of record JBGCDT010000467.1, read on the forward strand.
GGTAGGACAAGTCATATCCGGTAGATCATCATCGATAATTACCACCTCGAAAGAACCAGCCTCATCACGTCCAAAAATCTCTGTTACAAAGTAGGTCACGCTGGTAGTGTCCACGTTGAAAGTTACACCACTTGCTTCTAAATTTTCAGATCCAATTGTGGCACCATTCAAAGTGTCGGTTATAGCAGCGA
>JBGCDT010000468.1:0-5656 GCA_045105695.1 Saprospiraceae bacterium
GAATACATTAGCTGCATTATTTTGATTGATGGTATCAATGTATTCACAATTTGCCTTTACAGAAAAAGCAATAACCACTTCTTCTAAAGCGCCAGACTCCATAGGAGGTAAAGAAAATTCAGGATTATTTGGGTCGGAAGGATCGGTCAGCATTACACCAAGTGTAGAGTTAGTGGCATCGAAGCTTACGAAGCTAACACCTTTGAAGAGATGCGCCACTGCCGTTATGGAGGTCCTTTCCTCCGTCGAACCACCTGCCAGAGTAATACTCACTGCTTCGGTATCTTCGTCCCCACATATATTCAAAAAATCAGGAACACCGGCCGCATTCTGAAAGCTTACATCAAGATTGTCCTGAGCAGAAATATTGGATAGAAAACATCCAAAGAAGAGCAAGGAGAAACTAAAAAAAGTATACACTTTTATCATCGTAGGTCATGTTTGTTATACGTAGTTCATTTTCTAAAAAAGAAAATAGGTGCGTTGTTTTTGTCGTAATTCTTTGTGTGTCAACTATTTACCAATAAACAAATGATAAATAATTCACATAAGAGTTTCTCAGCAAGCTTTAGGTCGAAAATCGTACCAAACACAGGGGGTTTGTGGAGGTTCTAAGGTGTTTGGTACGCATGTTTGTAAGGGAAGTTTCCTTTGAAGAAGGATGTCACAATACGAAAGAACCGATGCCCAAAATTAATCGGACATCGGTCGTATGTTGAAGTTCGCTAATTTGTATTATTGAACTGCCTGTACTCTGTTGACAAAAAGGTCTGCGGTTTGTGCTCCAGTGAGCTGAATTTCATACATCTCTCCATCTTCCATTTTCTTAAAACGATCTTTCTTTTTCAAACCTTCTACTGCTGCATTGTAGCTTTCATTACTGGAAACCGTTTTTAGAATTCCAGCTTTGTAGCCGAAGAAGTAATAATCTCCTCCTGGAGAAACGAAGTAGAAATAAAAGCGATCGTTTCCGTTCGTAGTAGTTATGAATTCTACATAACCTTCTACTTTCTTATTGTATGCTGTACCTAAGATAGAAGCCAAACCAATCTTGTCTTTGCGAGAAACGAAAGAACGATACTCCTCTGACCACTTCAGATCTAGCATGCTTAAAAGGAAAGTATGATTGTTGAATTTAGGAGCAATGTGTAACGCACCACTGGACTTTAATTCTGCAATGGCACTTGCTAGCGCTTTGGAATCTGTGATCAAATTTCCTAATGCTGCTTCGTATACATCGTAAGGTTTGTAAACTACATTCATCGCATCGAAACTCGTTGCATTAATATCGGCTTTGATGATGTTTAGCAAATCTTCAGGGATTTCCATGTCGATTGCAGAGACCACTTTTACGGAAGTCGCTATAGAGGTATCTACGCTGGTGGTAATTTTGCCTGCTGATTTTACAGACATGACATCAAAGTTAGGTCCTATGTTTACTGGTCCAGTCATCGTGATCTGCCCCGTTTGATCATCTAATTCTAACAATGCTCCTGCTTTTACTCCAGAGACCACTTTCAAGGAATCGCCAAAAGAAAAGACATCTCTGCTTTCGTCGTATTTGAATAATCCCTTCGCTTCAAAAACAGGAGTGTCTTTTCGGTAGCTCAATGCGCTCATTACTCTTGGGTAAAGTTTGCCCGTTTCTTTGCTTATAAACAAACCTGTTCTTACTGGTTGGCCATTTTCATCTTTTGGAATGTCATAAGAAATAGCGAGGTCATTTTTGTCTCCTTTACTGTTTATCGTAAACCAATTTTTAGTACTCAAACTATTACTATTCAATTGTGCAAAACCCTTGAAATGTAAATTTGCTTCTTTTGCTTCTAAAGCAATTTGTCCTTCAAACTTTGTCTTTTTATCAATGAAAAAATCATCTTCCTTAGTAACAGAACCTTGTGCTTTGGTCATCACTTCCTTCACCTCTTTCTTTCCTTTTCCATATCGCTTTCCGCGAATGTTACTGAAGTAAACTTCTTGCTGTTTGTCGTCAATCGGGTACTGATAATAAGCAGCAGCTTGGTAATCTTTTTTGCCATTTACCTTCACTGTTGCGCGTTCAAAAACATGGTATTGGTTTTCTCTGTTAGCAATAATCTTAGCATTTTCTAAAGTAGAAACCTGCCCGCCTGGAGCGATATCCACTTTTCCATCTACTGGATAAATAGAAGCATCAGCGGCCTCAATGACTTCTACTCCTGCTACGTTTAAAGCATTGGTTTTCAGATCATAAAAGGCGGACTCTCCTTCAAAGCTCAGGGAGTCTCTTGCAGGGTCTAGACTAAGGAAAAAGCCTTTCTCCCCTGGATCAGAGACGAAATTGATATTCTCTTCTTTGATATTCCAGTCGTATTCATTGAGTGACGTTCGGTATTGATTATAAGGTAGAACAGTGGTGACCGTATCTACATTTGCCTTTACGTGACCAGTCGATTTATCAAAATTAAAAGCAGCACTTACGTTATCTGTTTTCAATGCTAAATGGTCTACACCAGAGGCACGAATACTCATATCCGCAGAGTCTGACTGCACAGAATTAGAGCCGAAAGAATATAGATTAGAGTTCATTCCACCGAGGTCCCATTTGAATTCTCCACGACCTTTCACTCCATCAGGTGTTAGAATTAATAAATCAAAAACAGTGTGTGTTCCATTTTCAAAAAGTTGGAAAGGTTCCTTCTCTGCTTTAATGAACATGCTGTCTAAATATGGTCTCCAATCAATGGACACATCTAGCCCTTTTATCTTAGGAACTTCGTCGCCTCTATCTTCCATTAGTTCAAAAGATTCAGCAGCAGTTAGCATCTGTTCCGGCTTGAAAGTGATGTCTTCTGATTCAATGGAAGCCCACAAATAATCGACATGACCTTTACCCAACACCCCTTTATTACTCACCTCAATTTTTCCATCATAATGTCCTTTCCCTTGATAAAGATCATAGCCTTCCGTTGGAGAATCTGTTGTAAAACCAAGAGACTGATCTTCTTGCAAAACCAAATTTTCTTCAAACTCAGGGAAGATACCACCGCTAGTCATTTTGCCTTTGAAGTGTACATCTTCTTCTGTAAAATCATCCAGGTGATTGAAGCTGAAAGGATTTAATGTGAAGTAAAAAGAATCTCTGGAATAAGCACCACCTTGCGTTTCAGTTGCGTCATAATAAACGTAGGAATTGCCTTTACTTTGGAAAGAAGGAAAGGTCGGAATGTCTTCTCTTCCAGATTTATTGGATGGTGCGTCGATGAGTAGAATTCCGTTGGCGTGTTCGATGGTGGAAGCGATGGACCAGGCCTCGCGTTGTCCGTCTTTACCGACGACATCTGTTGGTACATACAAATCGAAGTAGCGGATGGAATCCATTTTGATTTGGAAATTATCGTAATCGAAATGGTAGTCTTTTCCTTCAAAGGTTCCGAAACCTGCGAAGAGATTTCCATCTAAATCAAGGTTGCGATTTTGCTTCAAAACAATTTGAGATTCGGTAGGAACAGCGGCTACTTTTTGCTTATTAGAAAATTCAATAACCTTCACACCGTTCGCTAAAATAGACTTAGACTCAAGGTCAAATATTGCATTAGTCTTTTCTGCATCAGAAACTATTTTTAAAATATCATAGTCCACTTTATCCATTGCTGCATCAGCGTAGTGGAATGTTTTATCCCTGATTTCGATCATCTTTGTTTCCTTATCGTAACTGATATATCCTTTAGAAACCATGTCCCATAACAATCGTTCTACATTTTCGATTCCGAAATTAGGATTCATCGTTTTTGCGAAAAGCTGTCCTGGGATTTCTGTAGTTCCTTCTCTCTTGTGTAAGAATTTCAAGGTAGCAATTGGGTTTACATCTGCAACGTTTTGCAACTTTCTATAATCCTGCACATCGAAATAATGGAGTGATTCAAAAGTCACTTTAGAATTACTGAATCCCAGTTTGATTTTCTTTTCATTGAAAGCCAACTCTCCAGTTTTAATATTCCAGTCAATTTTTTCTGTATCAATATTGAAGTTGTGATAGCTGGAATAAAAAGGATATCGATCACTACCGCGCTCTCCTCTGGTCAATAATAACTTAGCATCTTTAACATTAAAATTCATTTTTACGGACGGATGATAAATACTATCCCCTTGAATATTCAGAACTGTCGAAACGCCTTCCCCTGTTATTTTTTCTCCTTTGTGAATAATGAATAATTCAGAAGAAGCCGTAAACGCATCGGCTGTAGTCTTGCCTTTTACAGTTACCTGAGCTTTCTGATTTTCATCTCCGAAACCGTAGACCTTTGTTCCTTGCAATTTGAAACCACCTTTGTAAGATACACCCTCTCCAAGGTTACTGATGTCCAGAATTTTTTCGTTAGATTCGAATCTAGGGTAGGAAGCTTCTGTTGCTCGATTCTCTACAAGCACCTTATCCTGGAATTTTCCTAACACTGCTTTTCCGTTAAAAAATTCATCGTAATACAACGCTGCATTATTGACGGTGTAAATTCCTTTTTTGACATTTAATTCAAACTCAGAAAATTCACAACGTACTTTTCCTAAGCCAAAACGTCCCCAGTTTGCCGTTCCGCCTTTGCCGATCCATTTGTTTTGAAGCGGATAGAAAGTCCCTGAACATTCGTCAATTTTAATTCTATTTTTCTTTCGCATACAAACCAAATCGACTTCTTCAAATTCTACATAAGGGCCATCTTTATCGTACTTGATCACAACCGTTTCCGTAAAGGCTCTCCAGGACTGACCAGAGCTGGATTCATATAAAACGTTGTTTTTGAAGAAGTTATCAGAGAACTCAAGGAAGGTTTTGAAAGGTTTGAACTTCCTACTTTCTGTATGAGCTAAAATTTCATCAATGGTACTGTGCCAATCGACGAATTGCATGAAGACACATTTGTTCGATTTAATGTTGGTTACAGAACGGAGGTATTTTCCAAAATATGGATTTGCTTTCAGCTTGTATTCCAGCATCGTGTTGGATGTTTTTATAATCAGCTCCATTTCCTGATTGACGTAAGTTCCTTTGAGGACTTCCTCTTCGAAGCCGTCGAAAACTTCAATGAGTTCGTCATTTTTTGAGGAGGTCATGAATGTTTTTAATTCTTTCATGAAAGCATCCGAATTAGCTGGAAAGCGATAATTTTCTTTTTCTTTGGATAGTCCAAAAGTCGCACTCATCAAAAGTACAAATAGCGAAATTGTAAAATTCTTAGTCATAAGAGTAAGTTTTTTTGGTTAAACTTTTTTAAATTTTGTGTTGGTACAGGCAGTCGGTTGAGTATTACCTCAAGGACCATTTCGGTTGATGAGATTCGGTTTCTTCTCTTTAGATTTTTTGCATAAACACTCCGCTGGTGTAGACCAGGCAAGAGATGGTTTTACAAAAATCTATTAGAGATAGACTTGTGTTTTGCAGAACTATTCCATTGACCAAAAGTCAAATGCAATAACAAAGCATTTTTTAAAAATCGATTTGTAATTGGTAGCCGGATTTGGCTATTTCGGTAAGAGGGAGAAAGGAAGAAAAAAGCGAATCGAGAGTGGATTATTGTTTGTCTTGTTTGTTGGTTTTTCGCTTCGTTCTACTGTGCTATCGACAGCTTTTTTCTTTTTTGCAAATGTATACTATTCTTCATTTGGAATAACTAATGGTTCA
>JBGCDT010000469.1:0-4544 GCA_045105695.1 Saprospiraceae bacterium
GGAGCGACTAAGTAATGATTTTGTATTTGACTTTGAAGAGGATAAACAAGGGAATATTTACATTGCTACAGCAGGTAAAGGGCTGAATTTTTTTGACTATCAAACGAAAAGTATCCAGGTCATTCATGCAGAGGACGAGGAAGACATGAATAGTTTTAGTAAAACAATCTGCCTCGATCAGGACAACATACTTTGGATCGGCACCGAAGGGAATGGTGTGTATACTTACGATATTAATGGTCAGAACTGGAAGAGTTATCGGACAAGTAATTCTGGTAATAGTATCAGCAGCAACATCATTACGGATATACAATTGGATCAGGACGGAGAACTCTGGCTGGCCACAGATGGTGGTGGATTAAATCATTTTGAAAAATCGTCGGACTCTTTTCAACAGTTCACTTACAATTCTAAGGACCTTAGTTCACTGAATACGGATGCGCTCTATGATCTGTATTTCGATCAATCTGATAATCTCTGGATCGGAACATTCAACGGAGGAATCAATCTTCTAAAAGCCATTCATCCACCTTTTTTCAATAACCGTCAATACGATGATGAAAAGAAACTAGGATTGCGGTCGGTTCTCACTGTTCGGGAAGATGAAAAGGGGCGAGTTTGGCTGGGGACAGACGGAGGTGGAATTTTTTACTTTGATAAGGAGGACAAATATTTGGTGCTACGCGACGCTTCTGATTTGTTGCGTCAAGGAAAATTCAATGCTGTCATCACCTGTCTCCAACCCGAAAAAAACGAAGGTCTTTGGTATGGTTCATTTACGAATGGTTTGAATTTTTTTGATACTAAAAAGGGAAGCATTCAAAAGTTTATTCACGATGATAATGATCCGAATAGTCTCGCGCATAATAATGTCTGGGATTTAGAAATTGATGAAAACGGAGGTTTATGGATCGGTACACTGGGAGCAGGAATTGATTATTTACCAAAAGGTGAAACGGTTTTTCAGCATTTTGGAAATTTTGATAACCAACTTTCAAGCATACAAATTATTGATCTTTTATTGGATCAAGAAAATAAATATCTATGGATAGCTACGGAAAATCAGGGACTAAATCGCTTAGACACTAAAACAAAAGCCATTCAGAAATATCTCTATAATGATGAAAAAGAAAACAGCATAAGTAGTAATAATCTGCTGTCGCTCTCTGAGGATAAAGATGGAAATATATGGATTGTTTCAGCAGCAGGTATTGACAAATTAAATCCAAAAACAGGGCTTGTCCTGCCTGTGCAATTGAACCATCAGTTTCAAATTGGAACCATTAACAGCCTTCAGGAAGACGATCAGGGATTCATCTGGATTTCGACGTCCACCGGAATCCATCGTTTAGATCCTGAAGACAATACGATTACCGAATTTGGAACGGACCCTGGATTAGAAAATAATATGTTTAATCCAAAGGCTGCTTTTCGACTGAGTAACGGACGCATTGTTTTCGGAGGTGTAAATGGTTTTTCAATTGTTCGGCCCAACGAAGTTCGCTTAAATACTGAGACCGCTATTCCCGTTTATACTGATTTAAAAATATCAAATGAGTCCATTCAAATTGGCAGTCATAATGGGCGAAAGATTTTGAATGAAAATCTGAATAGTGAGAATGTCAAAGTTCAGTTGTCTTACTTAGACAGAGATATTTCATTTGAAATCAGTACAACAGAATACACAGATTCTGATAGAAATAAATATGCGTACCGATTAAAAGGTTACGAAAATAAATGGCGTTATGTAGCTGCGAATCAACGAAGAATTACTTATTCAAGTTTGGATGGCGGAAGTTATCAGCTACAGCTAAAAGCAGCAAACAGTAGTGGTATCTGGAATCAGGATATTAGAACCGTTGACATAATTGTTGAACCTCCGTTTTGGGAAAAAGCTTGGTTTGTTTTTGCGATGGGACTTTTTGCGCTTGGTGCTATTCTTTTGATTTATCGTTTTTTACTGAAGCGACAAAAGGAAGTCTATGAGCGGCAAAGGCTGGAACAGGAGCAGGAGATTCTAAAACAGGAACAACAAATTCTTCAACTTGAAAACCAAAACCTTGAGCAGGAGGTCACCAACAAGAAATCTGAACTTAATGCTTCCATTTTGCAAATGGCTCATAAAAATGAGTTTCTAACCGTACTCAAAGAACGCATCAAAAAACTCCAATCCAACTCAGAAGCGGGTGCTAAAAAGCCCTTGCGCTCTATCGTTAATATCATCAACTCCGAGTTGAGTCAGGAGGATTATTGGGAAAAATTTCAATTGACATTCAATCAAACTTTTCAAGAGTTTATCGATCAGCTAGAGGTCGAACATCCTAACTTAACTCAGAACGATTATCGCCTATCTTGTTTCATAAAAATGAAGTTGAACAATCGAGAAATCGCTTCCATTTTGAACATCACTGTAAATGGGGTAGAACAGGCTAAGTATCGCTTGAAAAAGAAAATGTCTCTGGATAAGACTGAAAACCTCAATCAATACATCCAACAATTAGGCAAAGGAGAAAACCAATAATAACATCACTGAATCAGATCTCAAGCCACGAGAGGTCAGGCCAAATTCGCTTTTCTAAAACCTTCAGGTAACTGATCTCGCCACCACATCTAGTACTATTCTTTCCTTTTTAGTCTCTCCCAGGCTTGTAATGCTAATCCAAAGGCTATCACTATTAATTTGAATCAAAATTGGCTAAAACACTCCTTGTATAGTGTTTGTCAGGTGCGTTTTTTACAGGTAACTCAGCAGTTTAGCTACTATTGTATGTCATCTGGATAAAACCAAATGGGCTTTATTGTACAATTTAAAATCAATTAAGCTGGACTGATCGAAATTAAAAATAAATCATTGGCAGAATATCAATCAAATATTCTGTTTTAGGGTTAAAAGGAAAATATGAAACGAATTATATCTACAATTATCTTCTTCATGTGCTTGTCAGGTTGGGCAATTGGACAAAATTCAACCATAACTGGAACGGTTCGGGATGAAATAAGCAATGAACCACTGATTGGTGTTTCAATTCTGATTGCGAATACGAGCAGAGGAACTACAACAGATATCAATGGTTCCTTTTCGTTGGAAGCAGAACCAAACAGCCAATTGGTTTTTAGCTATACAGGTTACCAGGAAAAATCCATTGATGTAAATGGTCAGTCTGATTTGACTATTTTGATGAGTGTAGAAAATCTAGCCTTGGATGAAGTTGTGGTTGTTGGGTATGGTACCAAATCGCGTCGAGATGTGACCAGTTCTATATCATCAGTTTCGACGGAAGATATCGAGAAGAAACCTTTTGCAAGATTGGAAAATGCACTTCAGGGAAAAGCGGCAGGGGTACAAGTCAACCAATATTCAGGTAGACCTGGAAACGAAATTTCCATTCGCATCAGAGGCGCAACTTCTCTATCTGCTGGCAATGAGCCACTATACGTATTGGACGGAGTGCCCATTCTGAGTACTGAGGGAATCAATCCTGCTGACGTTGCTTCTATTGAAGTCATGAAAGATGCTTCTGCTTCAGCGATTTATGGAGCGAGAGCAGCAAACGGAGTTGTGCTTATCACGACCAAAAGAGGAACCGCAGGACAGTCTCAAATTAGCATCAGTTCTAATATTGGTGTTAGTCAGGTCGTCAAGACATTGCCGCTTTTGAATGGCGAAGATTATATCGACCTAGTGAATGAGTCTTATGTAAACGCAGGACAATCTCCTGTTCTTGATGCGGAAAATTTTACGGAGAATACGGATTGGCAAGATGAAATTTTTCGAGACGCGATCACTTCTGATTTACAAATTTCTCTAAGCGGAGGTGGAGATAAAACCAATTATTTTATTTCAGCCAATCGAAATGCACAAGAGGGGGTTGTTCGGGGTTCTGACTTTGAGCGGTTGAACTTTCGTTTGAATCTGGATAATGAATTGAGGGAATGGATGAAAATTGGAACGAGTATAAATGTTTCTAAAATTGATTTTAATAATGTCCCTGATAATAGCAGAGTCAATCAAGGTGGTGTTATTCTGGGAGCTTTATCGTCGCCTCCAATCATTGGGATTTACAACGAAGATGGAACCTTCACAACGAATCCACTTCAAGCTTGGGAAAATCCAGTTGCAAATATTGAAGCGCCCATTGACGTGGCCTCTACCACTCGTCTGGTTGGAAATATTTACGCAGAAATGGAAATCATTAATAATCTGAAATTCAAATCCTCTTTTGGAACAGAAACCTATTACAATAAAAATGATTATTTCTTAGATCCGCTGAGAACACAATTTGGAAGAAGTCTGGAAGGTATTGCAACCACCAGTACGAATCGAGAATTGATCTGGCTTTGGGAGAATACATTGAATTATGAACTGACCAGAGCTAATCACAGCTTCAGTTTCTTAGCTGGAGTAACGGCCCAGGAGTCTGGTTACGAAGGAACTTTTTCCAGAGCGGAAGGATTTCCCAATGCCGCCATTACGACCCTCAATGCAGGAAGTAGAAAAATAGAGGCAAGTTCATTTGGATCTCAGTGGGCTCTCTTTTCCTACC
>JBGCDT010000470.1:0-11569 GCA_045105695.1 Saprospiraceae bacterium
CCATCTGTTTTGGTAGTAGCTACACGTTTGGAAATGAGACCTATTCCGAAACGGGGATTTATACAGACACGTTGATTAATTCGGTAGGTTGCGATAGTATCATTTATTTGCAGCTTTCCGTAAATGAAGTATATGAGGAAATACAGTTTGTTAATCTCTGTGTAGGAGAAGAAGTTACCATTGGAAATGAAGTAGTCAATACAAGCGGAATTTATACAGATTCATTGCTTACGCAAAATGGCTGTGACAGTATCATTCAGATTAACGTAATGGTACTAGAGCCAAGCATTACGAATCAATTATTGGAGATTTGTGAAGGAGAAGAAGTACTTATCGAAGGTATTCTTCAGAGCGATCCTGGAATGTATAGTGACAGCCTCATAGCATTCAATGGCTGTGACAGTATCATACAAACGACTCTTACTGTGCATCAGCAAAATCTTTATGAAGAGCAGGCCATTGTTTGTTTTGGTAGTTCTTATGCATTTGGAAATGTAGTTTATACAGAGGCAGGAACTTATATTGATACGTTGAGTAATTCCTTCGGCTGTGACAGTATCGTCTATTTACAACTTTCGGTAAACGAAGTATATGAAGAAGAACAGATTGTAAATCTATGTGTAGGGGAAGAGGTGATGATTGATGGACAGATATTCAATACGACGGGTACTTACTCGGATACCATCTTTTCAGCGGCAGCTTGTGATAGTATTATACATTATTATGTAAATGTATTGTTACCAGTGTTGGAGCAACAAGCATTTTTAATCTGCGAAGGAGAAGAAATTCTGATAGGAGGAAATTTGGAAAGTGAGCCGGGTATCTATGTAGACACGCTATTGGCAGATAATGACTGCGACAGTATACTTATCACGACCCTGGATGTGGTCAATCAAATTGTGGTCTATGATAATGTAGCATTTTGTAGTTCTGATAGTCTGTTCTTTAACGGAGCATATATCTACGAGTCAGGAATTTATGCAGATACGAGTACTTCTGTATCTGCTTGTGATAGTATTCATATTTTAGAAGTTCAGTTTTTTGAACAATTTACTTCAGAGGAGACGTATACTCTTTGTCCTGGCGAAGGAATAACAATACATGGCTTTTATACGACAGAGCCAGGTGTATATTCAGACACACTGGAGACGGTGATGGGCTGTGACAGTATTCTGTTTGTAGAACTATTAAATACGAATGAAAACGATTTTTTCCAACATCTGTATATCTGTGAAGGAGAAGGAATTCTGGTAGGAGATCATTACTATACTATGGAAGGAATCTTTAGTGATACAATAGCTACAGTGGAAAATTGCGATAGTATCGTAGTGACTCAGGTTACTATTCTGCCCCAACATTATACAACAATAGCTTACGAAATATGTGCAGGAGGAAGTATTATCATTGGGGGAGTTGAGTACGAGCAAGCAGGTACTTACATGGATACTTTGCAAAGCGTAGAAGGCTGTGACAGCTTGCTTGTATATCAACTTGACGTACTTCCTGTGGAGGAGACACATTTAGAGGCATCAATATGTGAAGGATCAATAATTGTCTTTGGAGGAAATACTATTCAATCAGAAGGAATCTATTCCAATCAACTAACGACGAGTGAAGGCTGTGATAGTTTGGTCTACCTTCAGGTGAGCGTAGTGAGTTCATTTACAGATACCCTTTATGTTGTAGCTTGTGAAGGAAGCAGTATTTTGATAGGAGGTAACCTGGAGTCGGAAGCAGGTTGGTATAATCAATCTTTTATTAGTTCTGGCGGTTGTGATAGTATAGTACGCACCAGACTTGACTTAGTAAGCTCTTTTGAATCTCAGCAGTACGAAGCTATTTGTGAAGGGGAATCTTACTTGTTCAATGGGGATTATTACTCAACGGAAGGAACGTATGTAGCCTCATTGTTATCAGAAGGAGGCTGCGATAGTTTAGTTACACTGGAGCTGGAAATTATGCCAGTTTATATTCAGCAAGTAGAGGCGGAAATATGCGAAGGTGCGGTTTACCAATCCGGAAACAGCAGTTACTCAGCGGCAGGATTTTACACTCAGACTTATTCTACTGACTTTGGCTGCGATAGTATTATTAACATAAACGTTTCTGTCCTTGATGCGCTGGAAACTAGCCTGTCTTATCAAATTTGCCAAGGAGATAGTGTTCTATTGGTTGGTTCATATCGTAATAGTGAAGGAATCTTTATTGAAGAATTGCAAACGGCTACAGGTTGTGATAGCTTGGTGTTGCACGAGCTAATGGTTCTGCCAACTCATTTTGGAGAAGAATCAATTACACTATGTACCGGCGAAGGTATTTGGATCAATGGTGTTTTTCAAACCGAGTCAGGTATCTATACTCAGAACCTACTTTCTACATTGGGCTGTGATTCTATCATTGTAACGAATCTAAATTTTTCTGATGCGCTTTCCAGTTTTTCAGAGCAGGAAATTTGCATAGGGGAGAGCCATTATTTTGCAGGTGATTTTTTGACCGAAGAAGGAATATACTATGATACCCTTGTTGCATACTCTGGCTGTGATAGCATCGTGGGATTAGCCCTACAGACGGTCAATCATTTTGTAGCTACGGATGAGTATCATTTATGTGAGGGCGATTCTATTCAGCTGAATAATGAGGCGATTGGCACTAGCGGAGTTTTTGTTGATACCTTAACTTCGGAAGGAGGTTGCGACAGCCTTGTATTTGTGTCTGTATACTTCTGGCCAGCATATGAGATAGAAGAGACAATAGAAATTTGTGAGGGAGAAACCTACTTCATCGGAAATATTCCATATGCCGAATCAGGAATTTATACTGATAGCATAACTACTACAATGGGTTGCGATAGTGTATATATTGTTACGCTTATTGTAAATCCTACTGACTCCTATACTGAAGAAGCAGAAATTTGTGAGGGAGGAGTATATGATTTTCTGGGAATGGAGTATTCAGAGAGCGGAACTTATATGGTTTCCTGGACCAATGACTTTGGTTGTGAAAGTATTGCCGCCCTGATCTTAATGGTAAACGAAGCAGTACCGACTTTCATTTCCGAACAGATATGTGAAGGTACGACTTACACTTTTGGAGATGATCTATTATCAGAACCTGGGGTATACACTGAAGTTTTTACTGCGACCAATGGCTGTGATAGTTTGGTCGAATTAACACTTTCTGTAGCGGATGAGTTATTTAGTAGCTCAATCGTTAGCCTTTGTACAGGTGACAGCTTATTTGTGGGAGGAGCTTATCAATTCGAATCTGGAACCTACCTGGATATTTATACTGGGTCATCTGGAGCTGCTTGTGATAGTATTGTCGAAACAGTTTTACAGTTCATACCTGAAATAGAAACCTTTGAAAACTATACTATTTGTGAAGGCGATAGTCTGTTCTTATTTAATGAATATTATTCTACAGACACCATTTTGAGCGTGACTTATGAAAGTTATTTTGGTTGTGATAGTATTGTTGAAAAGGCGTTGGAAGTGCTACCAGTTGTAGAGCTGTTGACGGAGGATTATGAAATTTGTCTGGGGGAATCTGTCCAGTTGAGTGTGATAGGTTCCAATGCAGTTACCTGGTCTCCTTCTGATGGTTTGTCTTGTACAGATTGTCCGATGCCAGAGGCAAATCCTAGTAGCACAACTACTTATACTGTGACTGCTGAAAGCTGCATGGGGGATGAAGTATCAGCTACCGTGACTGTGTTGGTGAATTATCCACCAGACATTACAATTATCTCTAGCACTGAAGATGATGGTGTTATTAAAGGGGATTCTATACTTCTCATTTCTTATTCTAATGACCCCTTTGCACTATTAAGTTGGTCTGATAAAAACGGAAATGTTTTCTGTGAGGATTGTGATTCTATTTATATCGTACCAGAATTCGGAATGACTTATGTCGCTTCTGCGGTGAACGATGAAAACTGCATGGCCAGAGAAGAGATAAATTTTGAAATTAGAAATAGCTGTGTAGAAGGTATTTTAGAAATTCCGAATTTTCTAACACCGAATGGAGATGGATTTAATGACTTCTTTGAAATTCGACATAGCTATTTTGCGGAGGTTTCATTATTGAGAATTTATAATCGCTGGGGAGAGTTGGTTTTTCAAACCGAAGCTATAGATAGTGATTTTTGGGATGGAACTTTCAGAGGTAAAACATTGAATCCTGATGTTTATGTTTATTATATACAGGGCTATTGTTTGAATGGAAACAGATTTATAGAAAAAGGAAACGTAACCCTACTGAAATAAACCTATGAACTGGATTGAATAGCTGAATTATTATCTTAAATTTTATCAGGGAGTTCTTTACTTGTGGATTAGTTTTTGATTGTATAATTATGCTCCTCTTTTGAGAATAATAGCTGAAAAACGGCTAACTCACGAATATCCTCCTTTACGACTTCCCCTCATTCGTTACTAGTTGACCAAAGCTTTAACTATGAGGATAACCTTTACAATATTTTATTTGTGTTTATCATCTCTGCTTTTTGCGCAGGATATTCATTTTGCTCATATTCATGCCTCGCCTGTTATTCTTAATCCTGCAATGACTGGATTGATTAACAATGGTAATCTGAGGCTGATTGCCAATGCTCGTACCCAATGGCATTCAGTTACTAATAACGCATACAAAACGATGGCTGCCTCCGTTGATGGAAAGGTGGCAAGTTTCGCTAAGAACAGTTATCTAGGAGCGGGTCTTCAATTTGCTGGTGATAAAGCCGGTGATCTTGGTCTATCGAAAATATCAACAGGGTTAACCCTCTCAGGACTGAAATCTCTTGATGGGAGAGGAAAACATTATTTGACTGTAGGACTGCGAACTTCTATTTATCGCTATAGTGTAGACTATAATAAAATGGTCGGATTTAGTGCCGAACCTCTTGTGGAGGCAGGAGCACCTGATGCATTTTCTTTTTTTGATTTTTCTACTGGTTTAGCTTGGTATTACAATTACAATAGAAATAGTACGGTTTATTTTGGTACAGCCCTTTTTCATATCAATAATCCAAACACCTCTTTTTTTAATAGAATTGAAGATGAAGAAATTGATAAAGAAGAATTCTACAACTATGAAAAGCTGTATAGGAAGTTTGTGATTCATGGTGGAGGTACCATGCAATTGACAAAAGGGTTTACCATTCTACCTAGTTTTATATTTATGGACCAAGGCCCTCATCAGGAAATTAATATGGGTTCATTCCTAAAGTTTTCTAAAAGTCGTTCATTTGAATATTCTGAAGCTGCATTCTATATTGGAGCGTGGTTTAGATACCATATCGAAAAAGACATAATAGGATCAGATGCTTTTGTGGCAGCTATACGAATGGATCTGAAAAGTACTTATCTGACCTTCTCCTTCGATTTTAATATGTCTACTTTAACTGTAGCGAGTAATGGGGCAGGAGGACCAGAACTTTCAGTTATCCAAATATTGACTGTACCTAAAGACCGGCGTAAAAACTACAAAGTAAAGTGTCCGGCATTTTAACCTCTTCAATCTCATAGGTTTTATTTTTTAAAACAACATACACTTATTCACTAGGGCCAATCTCATAACGGGATTGGCTCTTTTTGTACGTTCAAATACGTAATAACTATATTCCTACCCAACTAATCATTTGTACCAAAAAACATCCTGTTCTTGGTACAAATTTTGAAAAAAGGAATATGTAATCACCTGCTTTTTGCAAGTAGGTGTTTGCATATTGTATGAAGTTTAAATGCTTTTTAAACATCTAAGTAGTAGATAACCAATAGTTTAGATGTAAAGCGAGATAAAGCTTTCTGCATTTCTCACCATGATTTTCACCTAACCATAATCCAATTTCATTGGCTTACTATGTCTTTCATAGTCTTGATGTAGCTGTACCAATGGAGAAAATAATTGATTGAACAAACATTACTTATGAACTTTCAAGTAACTCGACACACCACCCCCCAATTGTGCAAATGCATGCTACTGATTTTGCTAGGATTGGCAATTTCTAACAATACATTCGCGCAATGTGACTCGGGAGACATCGGAGGAAATGTATTCCTCGATCTACCCGTTTCTGATGCCAGTACTGCTAATACTTATGGTTTTCGTGAAGGCAATGAAAATGCACTGGTTGGCGTAATCGTCACTGTTGTAGACGCCCATGGTACAGAACAACTAGATACCACGGATGCCAGTGGAAACTGGTCTGTCACTCCAGAATTTTTTCCGGTAAGAGTAGAATATACCTGGCCAGACACCTGGCTTCAAATTAGTCCGGGTGATCAAACCAATTCAGATGTTCAAGTTTTTCAGAGCGCAGCTTGCGATACTCGTTTAGGGCTTTATTACCCAGACGAGTATTGTCAGTCAGTACCCGACATGACCGTTTCTTGTTTTGCAAATGGTAATCCTACCGGAGGCGGAACTAGTGGAGCCATAGATGCCATTGTTTCTTTTCCATACGATAACATAGGTGATGCTACCGCTCCGACTCATGATGCAATTATGTCAGAGGTTGGGGCTGTTTGGGGAGCTGCTTACAATAGAAACAATCAACAAGCATTCTATGGTGCTGTGATGAAACGTCACGTCGGTTTAGGAAGTGCAGGTATCGGAGGAATTTATAGAATTGATTATTCAGGAGCAGCACCGGTTGCTTCTGCATTTGTGGATTTGGCATCTATCGGTGTAAACTTAGGAATAGAGCCGGTACGTACATTAAGTGCAGATTGGTCAACCCCAGCTTCTGATCCATTGATGTTTGATACTCCTGGGAAAATGGGGATTGGAGATATGGAAATTTCAGAAGATGGAAATACTTTATTTATTGTAAATCTATTTGAAAGAAATATTGTCGCTATCGACATTACAGCTTATAACACTAGTGGTACTTTTCCAACAGCAGGGGATGTAACTACATTACCTGCATTACCGGATCCAATGTGTACTAATGGTATCGCTCGTATTTTTGGTTTGGAATACAGACGAGGGATGATTTATACAGGGCTTGTCTGTACTGCGGAAAGTGGTGGTACTGCTGCTGATCTTTCCGCTGCGGTTTACGCTTATGATGTAATAAACGGAGGTAGCTGGACTACTACTGTTGATCCTTTTTCTTTAGATTATGCAAAAGGAGGCGCAGTCGATAATACTTGCACCAACTGGAACCCTTGGATTGATACTTACGACGACTTTACTATTAACTGTCGACCAACACCTATGTTGACAGATATTGCCTTCTATGGAGATGATGCCATTGTACTTGGTTTTGCAGATCGTTATGCCTTTCAGAAATTTACTTTTATGCAAGATGTAAATGGAGTAAATGAGGAGAATGTAGTAAGTGGTGGAGATATTTTACGTGGCTATTGGAATGGTACAAACTACTCTATAGAAAATAATGGAATCGTTCCTGGAGGGAATGGTTGTGGTTCGAATGGTGAAGGTATTGGAGGAGGAGAATTCTTTTGTGGAGATTCCTTAGGAACAGAACATAGTGAAACGGCACTCGGTGCACTATCTATTCTTCCTGGAACCAGTGAAGTCATGGCTACGGTCATCAATCCAGTGAACTTCAACTCAGGAGGACTTCGTCGCTTTGATATGAAGACTGGTACTTCGGGGCCGACAGTAGGTTACCAATTGTATCAAACAATCACTTTCCCTGGTGGAAATGGAAATGCTGCAAAAGGAGGTGGAATTGGAGATGTAGAAATGATTTGTAATCCTGCACCTTTAGAATTGTTAAGTTTCCTTTGGATGGACTATAGCCAGGATGGTGTCCAAGATCCATCAGAACCTGGAATTCCAAACGTAGAAATTTCACTTTTTGACCTTTCGGGGAATCTCTTAGCTACAACTACTACAGACGCAAACGGACTTTATACTTTTTCAGATACTTTAGCACCATCAACAAGTTACTATGTTGCCATTGGAACCAATGGAGAATTTGATACAGGCGCTGGATTATTGAACGGCAACTTGAATCTATCTGCTGCAAACTCTGGAACAGGGACCAACGCAGATAAACACGATTCAGACGTCACTATCGCTTCAGGTGTAAATCCAGCGGTAGATGATTTCCCTTATTATCAGTTTACAACTGGAAATGCAGGGCAACTTGTTCACAACATGGACGGTGGTTTCTTTCCGCCTTGTACAGATCCTGATTTAGTACCTACTGATTCTACCATTTGTGCAGGAGCAACGGTTGATTTGAAATACTTGGTTATTGATGTAGAACCAACTACAGAATTTACTGGTGAGTGTTACTACTTTGCTAGTTTGAATGACGCGCAATTGGAACAAGCATTCCTAGGTCCTTTCCAAACACCAGCAACTACTACCACTTATTATGTAAGAAAAAACATTACGGATCCGGCTTGTTTTGATGTTGACAGTATTCAAATTATAGTCAATCCTGAGCCAATCCTGATTACTAGTAGTTTAGAACTTTGTGATGGCGATAATACTTCCTTAGATCTTTGGGCTGTTGAAATTACAGGACAGTCGACCACTATTACTTACCACACTTCATTGGATGATGCTAACGCAGGAGTCAATGCATTAGGAAGTCCTGTGGTATCACCAACTTCGACTACTACTTATTATGCAAGAGCTAGTTCTGATGTTGCTGATGAATGTGCAGATATAGGAAGCATACAGATCACGGTTAATAACTGTGGGTTTGATTTGGCTATGAAAATGATTTTAGATAACAATACTCCTGCAAATCCTGGAGATACTGTAGCCCACACTATTTGGGTCTATAATCAAGGAACTATAGATGCCTACAATATAGAAATTTTAGCTTACCTCTCACCAGGGATAATATTTGATAACAATATAAATACAAATATTAACTGGGGACAAAATACCAATTTACTAACGACCACAATTGATGGCCCATTAACAGGAGGCGACTCTATAGCGATAAGTCTTGATTTAATCGTTGACCCAGTTTACGTAGGTGGAACAATCACTAATTTTGTAGAAATAACAGCTTACGACGATGATACAGACGGAGGCAATACTCCACCAGTTGATTTAGATTCCACAACGGATTCTAATGTCTTCAACGACCAAGTCATAGATAACGAAACAAACAACAATCCTGATAATCCAAATGATGATGATGATCATGATTCAGAAATGATTACGGTCAATCAGGTGTTTGATTTAGCTTTATTAGTTGATGGTCCAGGGAACACAGTAAGTCCTTGCGATACAGTGACTTATACAATGACTGTTTATAATCAAGGTAATATGGTAGCTCAGGATATAGTCCTTACAAACTATCTTCCGACAGACATGACCTTCGATCCGACGTTACCGAATAACTTAGATTGGGAGCTGGTAGGAGGACTTCCTACTGATACGATTCCTTTCCCAATCGGACCTGGAGATGAGGCAATATTTACCTTGGATTTAGTACTGGATTGCGCTTACGGAAATACATTGTTAGATAACTTTTTTGAAATCACTGGCTACGACGACGATGCCGATGATAACAATGCTCCTCCGTCAGATAGTGATTCTGTTACAGACTTGGATGGTAGCAATGATTTGAATATTGATGATGAAATAAATAATAATCCTGACAACCCGAATGATGATGATGACCACGATGGTTTTACACTTTCGGTTTTCCAGGGCGGTACTCCAACAACGCAGACTTTTACTTATACAACAGTAGAAGGAGTATCTGTGAATGACATTTGTTTGCCAATAGACGAGTTGAGTGGGGCCGTAAATTCTGTTGCTTCTTGTGATGATCCAGAGAATGGAACACTTCCGATAAACTCTCCTGACGTTTGTGTGGATTATACTCCTAACAATGGTTTTACAGGTCAGGATACTACCTGCGTTTTGGTATGTGATGTAAATGCTTTGTGTGATACGAGTTATATCATCATCACCGTGAATCCATTGCCAACGACGGTAACGGATACTGTATTTGTGAATACGGTTCAAAATATTACAATAAATAATCTCTGCGCAGATATCTCTGAGTTGTTGGCTCCTCTGGATAACGTAGCTTCTTGTGGTGATCCTGATAATGGAAACCTTATTGTTGCGCCAACAGATGAATGCGTGGATTATATTCCTAACAATGGTTTTACAGGTCAGGACACTGCTTGTGTTGTTGTCTGCGATGACAATGCGCTTTGTGATACAACGATATTTGTCATCACCGTGAATCCATTGCCAGTTATAGATACCATCTATATCACTTCGGTAGTCGATAATAATTTGCCGAATATCTGCATGGATATTAGTCAACTGAGCGGCGCGGTTTCTACGACAGCGAGTTGTGGCGATCCAGTGAATGGATCGCTGGCCATTAGTTCGCCAAACGAGTGTGTTGGCTATTTCCCAAATTCAGGATACATCGGACCAGACACTGCTTGTGTGGTACTTTGTGATGTGAATGCGATTTGTGATTCTACCATAATTGTTTTCAATATTACTCCTGACTGTTCAGGTATAGTTGCAGAGGAAGACATCTTTGCATCACTTGACAACTGTGGTGATACAGCAAGTATTTGTATTCCTGTTCCGGAAACGAATATTGGGAACTTCAATATTTATGATAATGGAATGCCTTACAGTGGAACCCTAGAGGGGTGTAACTTCGATACTAGTTTTGTATTCAGTTATGCAATCCTTCCGGGAATGGGAGCCTCAGGGCCTTATGCGGTAACTGCATGGACTGTGAATGGAACGACCTACAGCGGAGATGTTAATGATATGTCTGACCTAACCGATTCTCTAAACGTTTGGAATCCTACAGGCAACTGGACACTAGATGCTCCTAACAATAGTATTACAGGAGGAAGTACTTCTGATGTTTTTGGAAATATAGAAATAGCTGGAGAGACTTTGATGGCTTCTATGGCCATCAATCCAAACGGTGGCGGAACGATTCTAAGATTACCAAACGGTATGCATCAGATCGTTTTAGAAGATCTTTTCTTAGGCTGTTTTGATACCATTAACATTAATGTAAGTTGCTGTACACAATTGTTTACAGCGCCAGAAGAATTAACTACTGCTGACTGTGATAGTAATGTTGATTTCTGTACAACTATTTCAGCGACTAATATTTTTGACTATACCGTAACAGATAATGGAATAAATTATCCAGGACCCTTTGGTATCTGTGGTGGCAATGCAGCAGTTGCTATTGACACTGGTTATCATGAACTCATTTTCATAAATAATAATACGCTCTGTGCAGATACAGCTTTTGTAACTGTCAACTGTAGTGACTGTGATGACTTTGTGGAAGATACTAGTTTGCTTATTGATAATTGTAACGGAACTGCTGATTACTGTGTGAATATTGATCCTAATAATCCTTCTGGATATGAGGTAAGAAATGATGGTGTGTTATTTACTGGACCTTATGTCGGTTGTGATTTCGATACGTTGATTACTTATTTTGCTAATGGATTTAACTTAAGCGGAAGCTATAATCTCGATGAATGGATCGTAAATGGTACTAATTATGCAGGCCATCTCACCATTAGTACCACAGAAGAACTAATGTCTCTTATGAATAATTGGG
>JBGCDT010000471.1:0-15830 GCA_045105695.1 Saprospiraceae bacterium
GTTAGGACTTTTCAAGGAGCGTAAAGATTCTGAAATTATTTTTTGTGTAATGCTAAAATGTAAATGAATTGTTAGAAAATTCTATCTACATCACAATTCCCCTTACGCATCCCCATTCCGAATGGTATTTGAAACTTCATATGTCCATTTAATTTCCAGCTTTTTCAAATTCAAAAAACCGCTGCTCCCTATCTACCCGTATCTAATAATAACAATACAATTGCAATCACCCCCAACCCAAAAACAGCCCCCCTTATCGTTATCAATTGTATTGCAAAATATTCGGTCACTGGTTTTTGCGCTGTTTTCTTTCTGCTGATTTTCTACGTAAACCCAGTTTTCGAAATTGAAGACAACCTTATCTTGTTAGGAGCGTGCTCTGGTTTTCAGAGTATCGCTCCTTGTTTGTTTTCCGATTAAAGTACCGTATTGATTGGTCAAGTCTTAGATAATCTCTACCTTTCTTGTGATTTAAAAGGTTATGATACCTACTACTTCAAAAGACCAAATTCAAATGGATAAACAAGATTTACAAGACCAAGTCAAAAAATTAATTACCCAAAACAGAACCGACGAAGCACTTAAAGTTCTCTCTGGAGTTCAACTTAGCAAAGTGGATAAAGAGTTGATTATTTTGAATAGCCAATACAATAGGATTAAAGAGGAATTAAGTCTCAATATTATTTCCAGAGAAGAGGGAGAAAGAAGAATTAATAAAATAAATTTTGCTTTACTTGATCTTTCTCATAAAATCAATTCTAAATCAGAAGAACTTTCATTTGGTAACAACAGCTCCTCAAGCACATCAAACAAAGTAAGTTTTGATAAAAAGTATTTACTGATACTCCTAATTCCTCTTTTGGGACTTATTGGTTACTTAGGTTATAATGACGGTAAAAACGAATCCGCCTCAGCTAATGATTCGTCCTCAACTACAGAGCCAGCGGAAGTTGATCCAGCCAAAAAACATAAAGAAGTACTTTCCAGAATCCACAAAGACCCAGCTTTAGTCGCTCATTACCCCTTTGATGAAAAACAAGCTAACACCAGTAAAGGGTCACTAAATGGGCACATAGAATCAGAAGAAATTAAGGCTGTCAAGAATAGGAAAGGTGAAGTTGGGAAAGCATTATCTTTTCCAGGTGGTGATGCCAGGGTCAGATTAGGCGAACTATTAAACATACATTCAAAAGATTTTTCTATTGCATTTTGGGTAAACCCTAAACAAAATGACAGTGGGTTTATCTTTGGTCAATTCAATTACCAAACAAAGCCAGAAAATAGAAAATGTTTGCATTGCCTTGGTCTTTGCAATCACTGTTTATATTTAACAAAAGGCAGTATTGCTTACGACGAATATCCACCAGACGGCAAAAGTCAAAGAATTGAAAACGAGTCCAAAAATCAGATCCCATTAGACAAATGGACGCACGTTGTTTTCACCAGACAGGAATACAAGGGGGAAATTTTTCTATACATAAATGGTGCAGTAGTAGCAGAGGCTGTAGAGACAGAAACATTCAAAGGAACTTCTGGCAGTCCAAATCTTAGCTGGATCGGAGGACGGTTTAGAGCTGAACTAATAGAAGCAGATTTTTTCCAAGGTAATCTCGATGAGTTTTATGTCTTTAATCGAGCCATTAATCAAGAAGAGGTCCAGGCATTATACCATTCACCAAATTAGAAAGCTGTTTCTTATTGGTAGGTAGTGGGTTGATGAGGTTTCTTTTTTACGTAATTTGTACGCAAAAAAGAAACCTCATCAACCTTATCTTTTTAATACAAATGACGAAGAGTCTAGAACTACTTTTATCAACTAGAATTTATTTTCCCTTAGAAATAGTAAGCTCAACTTTAGTCCCCTTCCCTCTCGCTAATCCCGCTACTGGGTTCTGTGAAACAATTAAGCCCTTAGCAATCTTATCGCTTTTTTTCTCTTTGATTTTTCCAACAGCTAAGTTAGCATCTTCTATTTTTTTGGTAGCTGCGTTTGGCGTCAGACCAACCAGGTTAGGAACCTTATATCCTTTCTGTTGTACAATCACTTTTACAACAGAACCTGCCACTGCATAATTATCAACGGAAGGAGTTTGTCCAACGACTTGGGGTGTCCCATTGTAATCTAGATCATAGTTGGTACTTTCTGTTTCTAATTTTAGTCCTTTCAAGGCAGCATTTGCATCAGCAATGGATAGCCCTCTCAAGTCAGGAACTTTTACAGCTACAGCTTCTATATTCAATGCAATAGAAGAACCCTCCCCTGCCGTCTTCCCTGCTGCAGGTTTTTGTAAATTCACCATTCCTGGCTCTACTCCTCTTGTTATGGTTTTACCCGCATCATGTCCTTTCAATCCTACGTTTTCCAATTTTTTCTGAGCTGCTCCTAAACTAAGACCGTACACATCCGGCACCACTACAGGCCGAGAGCGCTCATAAATGACCACTTGCTTATCTGACTTGACACGCTGCCCTGCTCTTGGTTCTTGTTTTGAAATGGTCCCCAGCTCTCCATCGCCTTCTTGTGTAAAATCAAGCGTAACTGGAAACTGAGCAGCAGCAATCAAACCCTTCGCATCTTCTGAAGGTAATGTGATCACGCTCGGAACCATTCGGTTTTTATCCCCTCCTGCTCTGAGCAATTGATTTTCCGTAGCGATCCAGCGATTCAAATCATCAGGTCTTAGCGGACGGTTTGGTGCTAGTCTTCCATCACGCCAGATCTTACGCTGCTGTCTGTCTTTTACAAAGAAAGGTTTCCACTTAGGGTTTGCAACTGTTGAGGTGACTAATATCTCTCCGTTGAAGACGATAATGTCAATCGTTTTTTCTTCAATAGATACTAAGTAAGAAGCGCCTTTGTGATCTATCGTAAGACCTGGGACTATCAACTTTCCTTCTTTTGCATTATGAATTGCTGCTCCGCTCTTTTGTTCTAAATAACTTTTAGCAACGACTAAAGTAGAAGGTCCATGAACCGTGCTTACCGTATTGAATGTACGAATACCAGCTCCGTCGACACCTTCAGGGATTTGAAGTACGTCTCCAGATTTGAATCTGAGTTTTTTCTTACCTGCTATTTTTTTAGTCCCTCTTTCGAGTTGAACCAACTTGGATTTGCTACTCAACTTTTTCCCATCAGCCACTGAAAACAAAACCTGAGGCCGTTTACAGGAGGAGCAAACTAAAAAAACGAGAAGTAAACAGAGACTGAAAATTCGTGAAGTTTGTATCATGGTTTAATGGTTTTTAATTTTATGTAATTGCATTGTTATTTTAATAAGGCACGCCCGGCATCAGCTGCACTTGCGTAAATAATTTCATTGCTAGAAAGCAAAAGACTATGACTCTTTGGCTGAGAAGAAATGATAATAGCGCGTCCTCTTGGTAACAATTCAGTTTTCACAAAAAGTGATTCAGGAATTGTCTTGTCGATAAAAGACCTTGCTTTCTCTTCCCAATTTTCTACTGTAATATTCAATCCCCAAATATAAATGGCAACAACTAATTCATTCGATTTTGCATGAGCTAATCGGTACATCAATCTAGTATCTCGCCAACCCGCGTCTTCCAAAACTGGTCTGATCGGACGAGGTTTTGGTTTTTCATTTTTATGTTTTTTGAGATACTCCAGTGCTTTTCTAAAATTTAAAATCCCACAACGCGCATGTTTTTTATTTTCAGCAGATAGGTGACCAGAGCCATAACAGAGCGCGTCGTAAAGTTGATCTGCGGTTGACTCGGGTTCTGCTGCTAGTAACTTAGCTGCTACTCCCGCCACAATTGCTGCAGCCATAGAAGTACCATTGAAAGGCGCCCTTCCTCCTGATTTAGTAGCGCAGGGAACAGCTACACCAGGAGCCAAAATATCAGGAGCTAACACCTCCGTAGAAAATTGTCCCCGACGGCTTCCAGAAAATTTTGGGACTTTACTTTTTTTATCTATTGCACCAACAGAAAGCACAGAGGGATCATCTCCAGGTTGAAAAAAATATCCGTTCCCTGCATTGCCAATGGAACAAATTGCTAGTATGTTTTCAGCTCTAAGCTGTTGTAACAGGATACTAAAGACAGGATTTTTATTGGGTAAGCCGACACAAAACAATGCAATGGGGACTTTCTGATCAGCTAGCCAATTGAGCCCTTTTAATATTCTAATAACAGTTGCTCCTCCTTCCAAAACTTTAGCAGAAACCAGCTTAGCTTCGGGTGCTACACCAATGTACATACGGGATCGAGATTGACTGACTAGCAAAGAAGCGATTCGAGTACCATGCCCAGCAGCATCTTCATAATTTGGGTTTTCTTCTAATACTCCATTTTCATTAAATGCTACGAATGAGTCCAATCGGCCTAAAATATCTTTTGCTTCTCCATGAATACCTGTATCCAGATGACCGATGCGTATGGGTTTATCTAAGGAGTTTGACGGATCCGTATCAACAAATTCTATGAACGGAAGTATCCAGGAGTTAGTTGGTCTTTTTGTGATTGGCCTTAGATCGCGACTGGACTCAATATGTTTATTCGTTGAAATCATTTTATATCGTAGAATTAACTCTTAGCAGATGATTCATTACGTACAGCTGCCCAAGAAAACATAGCTGCCGCCTCAACGATATGAAAAGCTGTTCTTGCTCCAATAACAACTGCTTTTACATATGGGCTTTTCACATTCACTCCAACTTCTAAAATAACGGGTACGGTAGTAGCTACATAAGCCACTCCCATCAATCCCGCAGCGGCATCTCCACTTTGTCCATTCGAGAACTGATCTTTTTCTCCCTTCACTCCAACAGTAGATAGGTTTACAATATTCAACATCAAGTGCGTCACTCCGAAAGTAGATGTAATTGCCGACAAAGCTTGGTCTCTTTTATCTTTCTTTGCTTTCGCTGATTTCCAGTTTTTACTTTTGGTCCTGCGCACTCTACCGTCTGAAGTTCTGGCATTTTTTAAAGATGCCAAACCACAGACCCCTAACGTGAAAGGAATAAGCTCAACTATTTGCATTGCCCAGCAAAACATATTAATGGTGATCTCACTAGTCTCGACACCTTCAAAGTCTCCGTTGTTATAATATGGAATACTTGTTCCTATTGCTAATAAGCTGAAAATCGCGATGCCACCACTTAGCAAAACAGGACCATCTACTTTCTTAAAATCGTCTGCTTTGATTCCTATATCACTTAGTGCTCCTAACAAGCTTAATAATACATGAGAAAAGCCATAGGTTATGAACAAACCGAGACTGCTGTCATCTCCCACTTGCTGAGCTACTTTCATACGGTTGAATCCTTCATTACCTAGTATTAATTTACTTAGTACGGTAACAGGAATAGCGATTAGTAAAGAAAACATTGATTTTATTGTCAATGCCTGGCCACCTGTTATGAATTCATAAAGTTCAGTTACAAATGGAATATTTATCTCTGTATCTATGACTATCTTAATAACCTTAAGCAGTATGCGGAATAAACTAAGCACTGCGTCAGCAATATTTGAAACAATAGAAAGACCTGTTCTAAGAAAAACTTCTGCTATATCTACAAACATCGCCAGGATCAGCTGAGGGGCTCTTCCCGGATCGTTGATAGCCGTTTTCAGTCGATTAAAAATTGAATTAAAAGAATCTACAACGGCATCTACACCATCGTCAGCAATATCTGTCAGCAGATCGAATACAATACTTGCAGCTTCCTGCAATGCACTTTCCAGTTCACTAGGCATCCTTACATCTGGTCCAAGTCGAACCGTAGGTAAGTCGATTTCATTAGCAATATTACTGACCACCGATGCCGCTCCTCCACTGACGACAGATATTTTATCAAATAGCCACATCAAGGCGTCTATCGCATCTGAAGTATCTGACTCAGACTCCTTTTCGACAGGTTCTTCAACGCCAAGGTGTTCCCGAACACTGGTCATGGTTTCCGCAATTTTGCCCTGCGCTTTATCAAACAGGGTTTCTAGCATTCCCTGAATCACTTCCACGGTTTTATCTGTTTTCTCAAAGCTTTTATCAACCAGCTTCATAATCCACTCCTGCGTATCCAGAATATCACCCCAGGCAAATAAGGCACAGATAAAGTCAATAATTGATTCCACTACCTCTACTACTTTTTCTACAATGTACATTACGACCTCTCCTACTTTTTCGATAGTATCGACAATGACGGTTACGACTTTGCTAGCCGTTTCTACAATAATTTGCAAACCCTTACTAACCCCTTCGACAAAAGCTTCCGCAGCATCTGCGATGGCAGAACCCACGTCTTCTAAAAACTCAGCAGCTTCTTCAATTACATCTTCCATGAATCCCACCCCATCTTCAATGGCTCCTTCGATCCATTCGCCAGCAGCTTCAAAGGCATCTCCAATTTCTTCAAACCCTTTTTCGAGTGCTTCTCCCAAATCCTCAAATCCATCTGCTATTGCATTCGCAGTGTCTTCAATAAAATCGGCAGCTTCATCTATAACATCTTCTGCAACATCAACAATCGCTACTCCGACGCTAACAATAGCACCTCCTATGTCATCGAAAATACCCTGTCCCAACGATTCTGCACCTTCTGCTTGCTCACGTATCGTTGCTGGATCTACAGGTCTGAAATTACTGTCCGCAGCTTGGTCACCTGCACTCCCAAAGTCTAATCGAAATGCAGACATATCCATTCGGCCAGTTACCAGTTTGCGATCTGCTGAGGTCCCAGTGCCACTAACGGTTGTAGCAGCAGCGGCTGTTCTTGACAAAGTCTGAATGGCTTTTTGTGCGCCTAGTATTGCAGCATTTTCAACACCTTGTTTTGTAGCCAATTGGCGAACACCTCCGGGGGACTGATCGTCAGGTACTCCGTTTACAAAAGCTTTATCATCCAGACTTACCAATTTACGATGAACATCAGCATCGGGGAATATGAATACTCTCGAATTAGCAGGCATGCTATTGGTTCGCATCATCAATGGAGAAATACCTATGCGATCAGGAACAACCTGTATGATGAGAACTCCCCCAGGACTGGGTTTGATGCGAGCGAACTGGTCATCCTTTGGACCGACATTGTATGATTGTCCTCCGACAAAAACGGTCATTTCCTCTGTTCCCCATAGTTGTACTTCTTTTACTTCTACAGGGAAATTAATTGTTGTTCTGAATGTAGGTTTTCTTAATAATTTACCTTCAACCATTTGTGGATCATCTACCACCTTATTAGTGGAAGAGATGCGCAATGTGTCTGGTGAAACATTCCGTAGAACACGGATGGAGGACATGGCGTTATCTCCTATGTCCTTTCCTTCTAAGTTAACTACGTCTACATGAAAAACATCGCTTTCTGCTTTCTGCACTAATACGCCGGACTGCTTACCTGCTGATTCCGCAGCTCTTTCTAAAAACTTTCCAAGGTTATCTAAAGCTGAAGCAGCAGCTACCCTAATCTCCTCCCCTAATTTGCTTTCCCACTCTGTAGTAACAGCTTCAAAAATAGCAATCTGTGTGTCCCAAATAGCGGCCTTAACAGCTTCTGCAAATTCATCTCTATCTTCAGTAGAAGATCTTTCTTTTAGAATATTCCTTAATTCAGTCTCTAATATATCAACATCATGATCTACTGTAAGACTGGATAAACGTTCGTTCTGATTTGGTAATCGTCCGCTGACAAAATATTCTATGATTTTACCAACCTGCGCAGGGGATTGATCTCCCGCATTATTTATAATTTTTTCAATAGCATTTACCTGTTCAATAAAAGCACTTTCTTTTCCTGCTTTCATATTTGTAAAAGCATTGTTAGTAGCTTCTTTGAACTTTATTAAAACATCCTTGAACGTTTTTTCAACGGTTGCTTTTACTTCTCTGGCCATGATATCCATGTTCTGAGGAAGTGCGTTAAAATAGCTGTCTTCAAAAACCGCAACCGCTGTGTCTTGCGCTACTTTTATAGACGAAACGGTATTATCAAAACCTGATAAAATACTAAAATCGGGGAGATCACCATGTGCAATCCAGACCCTGCCCTTATACTCAATATCTTCATAGAGCGCAACTTCACCAGGCCACAGTACTCCTCCTTCTCGCTCTCTTGTTCTGAGCGGTGGTGCAGCTCCTATCTTTCGTGTCTGTTTATCTTTTTCGCCGGCAATGTATAGATCTACTTCCGTTCCTGCTCTTTTGAATCGGGCTCTCCACACATGAGATGGGTAAGTGCTCATCTCAAAAGATTCTCCTGCCTTAAGTGTTCTTTTCAATTCTTCAATTCCATCATACTTCACCCAGAATAATTCTACCGGAAGTTTCAATGTGTTTTTCCAATTTATCCAAACAGGATACTCTGTACGATTAGAGCGCAACATTTCTCCATCTACTGCTAATATTTGAGGTCGATCACTGGCAATGGTAAAAGCAATTGGCTCATTGCTAAGTTTATCTCTGACAATGATAGGGTGAGTAGAAAACGTAGTGATCTTTTTACCATCTCTAGGCAGCAATTCAAATAGAGGGTCCTCGTTCCCTTCGTGATCTACTTTGAAAACCATTGCAGTAAGCGTTGTCATATTTCTAACCTCCACAGAAGTCTTGATTCTATCTTCATAAGCACGAAGTACAATATCTACGTGTTGTCGGGCAGCTTCTGTTGGTAAAAAAACAGTTACTTCTTGCTTCGTTACATGATGCCGAAATCGGTAAGGATGAGTTGTATAACTATTCTTTTCTAAGGTGTCTCCAGAACGCAGTGTCTCGTGAGGTGTCTCCGCTCCTTCGTAGTCAATCCAGTGAATGTCTACGGCAAAAGGCATATCGTTTTTGAAAATCAGTTTTGTGCCACGATCAGATCGTTTGGATCGAATTAAGGCATTGTTTAAAACAAAGGTCTGTTTACCAGCTTTGGCAATCGTGGTTTGTAAAACGGTACCGCTCGCTTTGTCTCTTATGGCCCAGGCATGAGAAGCAAAAGTTCTGAAGGCTGCCTTGTGTCCAGGTATAAGTGTCCGAAGTGTTTTTGGTTTTCCTTCCTTATCGAACCATAAAACTTCTACAGTAAGTCCAGTATGATTTCTAAAACGGATGACAGCGGGTTCGCGTGAATGAATGGGACGCATGACTATTTCGACCTGTTGATTCGCTTCTTCTTTTGCAACAAATAAATGTAGAATATCCCCTGTCTCTCGTTCTCTGAATCGCCACACATGAGTTGCGTGCGTTTCTTGCGGGAGTTTTTCGTTAGGTCGCAAACGATAATAATGTTCTTCTACACCATCGTAATCGACCCAGGAGACGTCAACGTAAAATGGAGTTGTGTTGATGAATTCCGCATCTACGGCAGTATCCATAGCTGTCGAAAAAATTTCACCCGCTGTAATGGTGTGTGTAAATTCTTCTGAGGTACTTATTAATTCTTCGATAAGTCTACCACTTATATGATCTTTGATAAACCATTTGTCGGCAGTAGTTGTAGGTTGTAGATGAATGGCTCGATGTGATAAGGTCGCATAGTGTCGCTCTATACCTTGGTGGTCTTTAGCAAAGAGGTCTATTGTAAGTCCACTTTTGTTTTCCAATGTAAAATTTGGTGGCAAGTTATAATCTGTATCTCTTGGAATAATGCGACAGATTTGCTGCGACCTAGGAGAAGGTAGAAATGTTTTAATGAGCTCGAAGTTTTCATTATCTCTCATTTCCCAAACTACTCCTGCATGCGTAGGCTGGAAGCGACGTGCACCAGGCATTAAAACATCTAACCTTGTCTTCTTTCCTGAAAAGTCATTTTTTATCAACTGAACAGGATAGGGCGCAGCGTTCCAAAATTCAACCGTAGTTGCTTTTGTATTTCCAATAGAGCGTAGCTTATTAGCTTTGAAAATCCATTTTTTATTTTCGTGATTTGCTACACAGGCATCTACAATGATTCCACTATGAGCATCCCGAAGTATCCAGGGGTGAGAAAGAAAAGTATCTTGTTTTGTTTTTCCTCCGGGTTTAATTTGAACCGCTCTCCTCAACGTACCATCAAAATCGATCCATTGCAAAACTAATGTAAGTGTACTGTTATTAGAAACAGAGAGACTAGAAACGATAGCACTATTTTTAGAACGAAGAGAAATATTAAAACTTTGTTTCTGTTGTTTTCCAACTAAAAAGGTTTGGAAAAAACTTCCCGAAGTATGTATTCTTGCCGCATAAATTTGATTTGCTTTTGCATCAACGGTTAGACTACCACTCGGATTCAACTTGGCAACGGAAGCATTAATCTTTTTTCCAGTAAGAGAAATACCATCCAGCAAACAAACCTCAATCGCAGCTTTGGTCGTGTTCTTTATTTCCACTTTTACTGGGGCACCAATATTCTTTGCCGTTAAATTTTCATCAGAAATAAGTAAATCTGTTGGCAGTTCACTAGGCTGGCGAATGGATAGAAACTGTTGGCTGTGTGCATCGCGCACTAGATATAACGAAGGATCAGCAGCAGATATTAAGGAGGCTTGTCCGGGGGAAAGGGTTTTTACGTCCGTATGATTAAAGCCGTTTTCTACGGTAGCGAACTGGACAAGCAGACTTGTCCCATTGATGATTCGTTTTTTGGTCTTCATTGGTCTTTTGGTCTAATGTAAAATCAATAGTTCCTAAGTCTTTAGGAGGCAGCCTCACAACTTCTAAGAACTACTTTTCTAAAGGTAACCCAAAAAATATTATAAAGAAATTTAATATACTAATTTCCTTTTTTACAATATGACAAATCAGGCTGTTCAATAACTCAATAAAAAAACACCGATCTAAGTATAACTTAAATCGGTGCTTATAAAACTCATTAGGTATTCTCTTTCCTACTTTCCGACCGCTACCGTACCACTATTCAGCAAAGCATCTCCGCTACTAATTCTATAGAAATACAAACCACTACTCAAATCATTTCGCTCAAACTCATAGGTGTCATCTGCGAACAAACCACTTTCAATCAATCGACCAGTCGCATCAAACAACTCAAAAGTCATTTTTGTAAAACTATTGCCTGCCTGGTCTGCGCCAGCAAACGGGTTAGAATTAGTTAATACAAATGTAGCTTTCTCTGCAAAAGGATTTGGGAAGACCTTTACATTCAAGGTTGGATTTACAACTGGCCCTATACTGACGGAGAACTCCAGTTCGCCTATCGTGTGCCAGGTTTCGTTGGTAATGATAGCAGGATTAAAATCAAAATAGATGGCCGCCTCATTATTAATTACAGTATTAATTGGCAAATCAGGCTGCTGCGCAATGAAGAATTGGACGAAGCCATGAGAAGCTGGTTCATTAGCATTGCTATCCGGAAGCATAATATTCTCAAATGTAAATCTAAGGGTTCCGTCGTCTTGCAAATCAAAAGTATATGGATGGCTACTTACACCGGGACGAATGCTTGCAGGATCTAGCAATGATGAGATTTGGTCTTCAATAATTACCAAATTAGCCATAGCTGAACCCGTATTCTGGAATTGAATGACATATTCCAAATCTGTATTTTGCTCAATAAAGTGCTCTTCCAAACGACCTTCAGGATAAGCCGTTTTGATGTTCGGGTCATAAGCTGCCACTACTTCTACACAAAGGATATCTACGTTATAATCCGCATCATCTAACGGAAATGCATTTACTAAACCAAGACTTAAAGCGCCTCCCGAAGTATTACAACCCTCCATGAATGCTGAGGGCGTAGAGAAGCCAGGATGTAATGGTTCTTGATCCGTTTGAATTCTATAGAAGGTTCCGTCAGCAGGTCTTTTCACCAGAACAGAATCGCCAGAACTTAATGGTCCAAAAACAACAGGCATCATTATTACATCATCTTCGACCACAAAGTATTCCAGCGTACCGCTCATATTCGCTGTTCCGATATTCTTTAAAATCAAGTGTACGGAATCGCCGTCGCAGGTCGCTCTTGCTTCGAGACTTGCTCCATTCCAATTTGGATCGACAAAGTTGCAGGTACTATCTGGAAAGGCAATTGCTTCTGTACAAACAGTCTGGCCAAGTGCATCAATTCCGCAAGGGCCTTGCAAGTCTATCCAGAAATTGACGGACTCTAAGAAGTCAATATCATCCAATTCAAAAGAGTACGTATTTCCACCTAACAATACTCCTACGATTTCTGAATCTACATAAGTGAGACTATCATCAAAGGTGATTTCTACGGAAGCATCTTCCGCTATCCAGGTTCCTATGTTACTGACGTTCACATACGTTCGATTCTCTTCACAAAGACGGTGAGGATTGGAATACATATTCACACTCATCAGTGGGCATTGCACCAAACTTTGAATCGGATAGTCTACATTGACGGTATCATAAATACCTACGGTTACATTTTGATCTGGTGTACATGAGTTCCAGTAATCGTTTGGTACAGTTACCGAGACCACGTAAGTTCCAGTGTCCGTGGAGATGTCGTAATACCCATTAGCATTGACTGAACCATAGTAAGTTCCACTGATTCCTGAAGCCGTTACGATCCAAGATTCCAGTGGAATTTCAGAAGCATCGTTTATACAATTTTCATTAATGTCGTAAAGAACATTTCCTTGAATTAAATTGGAAAGCGATACACCATTTGAATCGGTTTTTATCAGATACATAGAACCCGTTTCAAAAAGCTGATTTGCAAGACCGGTGATTATGTAACCACCATCTGGTGTTTGTTTGAGGTCACTTCCCCGGTCATCATATTGGCCACCAAAAGAAGTTTCCCACTCTGTATTGAGGTCTCCGTCTATCTTATGAAGAAAAAGATCTCCAACAGAAAAATTATCGTAGAGTAGTGCATAACCTCCATCTGTGGTTTGAATAAACTCCTTCGCGAAGCCATCATTATATACTTCTGAGGCTATTATTTGACCATCAAAATCTGTTGTAATTATTGTAGTCCCCCACTCAAAAGTGGGCATCGTTGGATCCGTATCTGAACGTCCATAAAAGATGTAGCCATTGTCAGTTGCCAGTACTCTTTCGACATCCATGTCTTGTGTAAAAACAGTCTCCCATTCTTCATTTCCTAGTGCATCAAATTTTCTAATATGGACATTATTGATTCCTCCGTTCCAATTACTTACCGCTACGAGTACACCGCCGTTCGGACCTTCAGCAAGCCTATAGCTATAAGCATCAACGCCAAAGTCATGCGTTTCTTTCCAAATCAAATCTCCATTTGAATCTACTTTGTATACATGACCATAACCACTGTTTCCAACGGCTACCCCACCTGCAAAAATATAACCTCCGTCGGCACTTAGTATTAGTGAACTGACCGCTTCATTACCCGCAGCTTCGCCGAAATATTTTTCCCAAAGGAGGTTTCCATCTGAGTCGAATTTCGTCAAAGCTAGATCTTCATCGGGTAAAGCTGTGGCATCCTGCCTAGTGGCGATGACGATGTTATTATCTGCATCTTTCACAGACAGCGTCCCATTTACAGGAAGTGTCATGGTATCTAGCATGTATCCGTTCTCATCTGTCCACATCAACATTTTGCTTTGATCATCTGCGTAATGAATGATATAGCCATCGTTATCGTCTAAGAAAACTTCTAAGCCTATGGAATAGGGGAAGTCTGCACTTTGGTTAGGTTCGAAAATTCTTTCCCAGCCTTGAGCAGAGAGGGTCGTGGTTAATATTGATATGCATAGGAAGAGAAAATATGCTCTGAGTTGTTTCCTTGATTTTTTCATGTTCGTTCTTTTTTAAAAAATGATTTTTAGTAATCCTAGCTTCGGGATAATCATTTGCGAAATATTTCTTCTGATTGCATTACAAAAATGAGGATAAGCTGTTCCTTATTCAAATACAGATTTCGTATTTTGCATCATAAAATGATTATAAAATTATTTTTTATCACTGTAAATCAATATTTTATAAGATATTTTATCTCAAAAAAACAATCAATTTTAATGCTTAAAAGTCGACTATTCGAACTATTTGACACCTTTTCCAAAAAGGAAATCAGAGAATTGAAAAAATTCGTTGCTTCTCCTTTCATTAATCAGCGGGAACATGTGCTGCGATTATTCCAATATTTGGTAAAATCTGCGGATAGGAAGAAGAAAGTTCCTACGGCGGAAGATGCCTTTGCTTATGTATATCCTAATCAGATTTTTGATGACCATAAACTTAGGTTGAGTATGAGTCTACTTCACAAGGCTTTTGACAAATACCTCGTTTGGCAACAAATCAGTAAAACAGAAACGGACACCCAACTTAAACTGACTAGAGCTTATCGGGAGCGAAACCTCTCCAGGCATTTTTTGAAATCTATCTCAGATTTGAAAACAGCTCAAAGTAAAGAGACGAATATCAACGCAGATTTTTATCAAAATCAGTATGAGTTGTATTTAGAAGAATACTTATTTCAGTCGGAACAGAGTCGGATGAATAATTTGAATTTGCAGGCAGTTCAGGAAAATTTGGACAAAGCTTATATCACTTCAAAGCTTCGGCAAAGTTGTTTTTCTCTTTCGCATCAGAATATTTACAACAAGGAATATGACTTCGGAATGTTGCTTCAGATGTTGCAGTACATTGAAGAGAATCAGCTCCTGAACATCCCTGCGATATCCGTGTATTACTATTGTTATAAAATTTTGGTGGATCCGGATGAGCATGCTCATTTTGAGAAATTCAAGGTTTTGATTTTTGAACATCAGCTTCATTTTCCGAAAGGAGAAATCAGGGATTTATTCTTACTCGCTGCAAATTACTGTATTAGAATGATGAACCAGGGGAAGAAACAATTTGCAGAAGATGGACTGAGCATTTATAAAGAAGGACTGAGAACGGAGTTACTTTTACTGAACGGAATACTTTCACATTTCACTTATAGAAATATTGTTGCAAAAGCCATCGTCACAAAAGCCTATGACTGGGCAGAGGATTTTTTACATCAGTACAAATCTTTCCTTTCGGAAAAATATAAAGAGAGCACTTTTAATTTCAACACTGCTTGGCTCGCTTACGAAAGAAAAGATTACGACAAAGCTTTAACGCATCTCAACAAGTCCAATTTTAATGACCTTCTTTTAAATCTTTCCGCAAAAACCATTGCCATGAAAATCTATTTTGAGATAGATGCTTTTGATCTATTGTTCGCTCATCTGGAAGCTATGAAAAAGTTCATCAATAGAAAAGAAATCATCGCTTATCACAAACGTAATTATTTGAACACGATAAAGTTTACTAAGAAAATGCTAGACTTGCCTTTGGCGGATAGAGCGGTTAGAAAAAAGCTCAGAGAAGAAATTGACGCAACGCCGGAAGTTGCTGAAAAGAGGTGGTTATTGGAACGACTGAATTAAAATAATATAGCCAGAGTTTTCAGCAGCAGTTTGATAAAAGTGCTCACTAACAACTCTGGCTATAAATTCTTCTTATTTTACGACAACAAATTTCTCACTCCTCCACTCACCCCCTACTAGCAATCTAGCAACATAAACGCCATTCGGCAAACTCAGTTCTAACAAACTAAGTACATTGCCCCCTGACTCTGCGGCGAATGATTCTGACCTCATTAATTTGCCGTCTACATTTTGGATGTAAAGCTGTACATCGGTCGCTTGTTCACTCTGGAAAGCTAAGTTGATTCCTCCTCTCGTTGGGTTTGGATATATCTTAATTGCCTCTGAAACTTTCGTTAAATCTGACTTTGTTGTTCTTCCATCTGCACTTGCATTTTCATCATCTCCATTAGAAACCAGATTCTGAATAGGCGGTGTAGCAGTGCTGTAAGTAACACACAACTCTGCCGACTGCTCGATTCCTTCACCATCAAAAGATTCCGCTACTCGTTTTCCAACGCCATCCATAAAGATCACGA
>JBGCDT010000472.1:0-7872 GCA_045105695.1 Saprospiraceae bacterium
CGCCTATACCCGTAGTAGCACTTTCAGAACCGGAGGGCTGTGCTCCGATTGAAATTGATTTTGGGGTAGAAGTACCAGGTAACCTTCCGCTTGAATATGTCTGGGATTTTGGAGATGGCGTTTTTGGATTTGAGCAAAACCTCAGTCATCCATACAACATCCCTGGAGAGTATTTGGTCAAGGTGGTCGTTTCTACTCAAACGGATTCTATCTGCCGTGACTCTGTTGAAGAACTAATCATCATTCATGAACCGGTGATGATCTCTGATAGCATTATGGATGTACTCTGCTACAGTGCAAATACAGGTGTAATCGATATTGAGGTAATTTCAGGGACCGCACCTTTTCAATACACCTGGTCGCAGGATAGTGTTACTCAGGACATTGATGAACTCTTCGCAGGGACTTATGGCCTTACGATCCTAGACGTTAATAGCTGTACTTATATTGATGACTTTACCGTAGATGAATCTCCTCAGATTTTGGTAACTACCATAGACAGTAGTATTGTTACCTGCTATGGAGGAGACGATGGCGGGCTGTGTGTTGAAGTAAACGGAGGTTTGGCAGATTATCAAATTCAATGGGAAGACGGGACGGTTGATAATTGTCTGGAAAATGTAGCTGCAGATACTTATTTGCTTCAAATTACAGATGCTAATAATTGTATGGTAGACACCTTATTGCAAGTCTATGAAAATCCTCTAATAACCATCAGAGACACAGCGATCAATATTTCCTGCTTCGGAGAAAACGATGGAATCATTAGACTGGATAGTATTTGGGGAGGAGCCTCTTCTATTTATAACAATACACTTACAGGGCCAGTATCCTATGAAGAAGGGGGCACCGCTTTCCAGAATTTAGTCCCTGGAGAATATCAGCTTATGGTTATGGATTTGGAAGGCTGCTCTTTCGAGAAATTATATATAATCGGAGAGCCCGATTCGCTTTGGATGGAGATGGAGGAAGATAGTATCCCCTTGCTGATGGGAGATAGTGCTCAGATCAAAATTAATCACAACGCAGTAGATCCAACTTTTAGCTGGAGTCCTATAAATGAGTACTTGCGTTGTTGGGATTGCGAAGAACCTTTTGTGAGTCCTTTAAGAACCACTACCTATTATGTAGATCTCATCAATGGCGATGGTTGTGAAGTGAGAGATCAGGCCACCGTATTTGTAGATTTAAACAAGGAATTCTATGTGCCCAATACATTTACACCAAATGGTGATGGTAGGAATGACTTGTTTCGTATTCGATCCGTAATCAATTCCATAAAACAGGTTACTGTCTTTCGCGTCTTTGATCGTTGGGGAGAATTACTATTCGAACGTAAAAATTTCCGACCCCAGGAAGAGAACATAGAAGATGCCTGGAACGGAACTTTCAAAGGGCAACGCCTTCCTCCAGATGTATTTACTTATTATCTTGAAATAGAATATGTAGATGAAGAAAAGGAGCAGGTAAAAGGCACCATAACCTTGATCCGATAGTATTTTACCATCCATTCTCTTACTCCTTTAAAACGCTTTATATCTGAGCCGAATCTCAAAATAATAAAATATGCAGCCCTCAAAAAAATATTCGATTACACTGCTTCTATTCCTTTGTTTAAATTTTGCTAAAGCTCAGGATGTACAATTTGCAAATACCCAGGCATTGCCGATGGCCATTAATCCTGCCCTTACTGGGTTTATTTCGGGTACCAATAATATGCGACTGACCAGTGCTGTCCGTCATCAATGGCCAAGTCTGCTGAGTGCTAACAGCGCCTATAATACAGTAGGATTATCTTTTGATACTAGAAATTGTTTTCCTTCTACGAATAACACTAAGAGTAGTGGTAGAACAGAAGGGCCAACTTGGGGGCTGGGTGGTAGTCTCATTCATGACAGATCTGGAACTGCATCGGTAGGAGAACTAAAGATAGTTGAAGAAACCCCTCTATTGCGTAGTTTTTTTGATCTTTCTTTTTCTGTAATCCTACCAGCCGGCAAAGAAGGCAGTTTTATCAGTGGTGGCTTAAGAGCTGGTGGCAAGCTACATCGACTAGATACAGATCAACTTCGATTTGACGAACAGTTCGATGGGGTAAGTGGGTACAATGGTGGCGTAGCTGGAGAATTCGATGAGGTAGAATCTTTAAATAGTCGGCAGTTAGATCTGGGTGGAGGTATTGCGGGGATTTATTTTGGAAAAAAATGGGGGGCAACAGCAGGTGTAGGATTTGATCATATTTTTAGAAAAGTAAATTACGACTTTGTTGATACTGATGATAAAGCTCATCTGTCTCGAAAATATACTGTACACAGTAAGCTGGCTTTTACAGCTCCTAAAAATAAAAATGGTCTACGATATGGTTTTGTCGTAAGACCCTTATTATTCGTTTATCAGAAACCGTATTTTCAGTACATCTCCAGTTTGGATTTGTTCGTGCAAACAAATGATAACACGGTGGTTACGTTCGGAGGAGGATTCAGAATGTCGCGGCATGTTGATGATTTTCAAGACATGGATGCCGGATTTGGAAATATCTCTCTGAGAATTAATAATATTACTATCGGTGCTTTATATGAAGTCAATACTTCTCGGCTTGCCGAAGCGACAAAGCACTACGGAACGGTAGAAATTTCTTTTGCATGGCGATGGAAAAAAGCTACTAATTGTAATCCTTATGAAATGGGATGTGACGAAAAAATTACGCATGCTTTATTTTTTTAATTTCTAAACGCTCATTA
Source organism: Saprospiraceae bacterium (assembly GCA_045105695.1). Taxonomy (GTDB): domain Bacteria; phylum Bacteroidota; class Bacteroidia; order Chitinophagales; family Saprospiraceae; genus CALGLS01. The sequence continues at coordinate 2,742 of JBGCDT010000472.1, forward strand.
AAGTCAACGTATTTTTGAATATCGTTTATTGGGTGCCCCCAATCATAAATCCAAAAGTAAAAGAAAGTCCTACCCGTTGAGAACTATTCTTCACCTTATCCAACTCTGGCTTCCAATCAACATGATTGCCATACAACTGAGTAGTGAGCTGACTTCTCAAGTAGAAAGACTTCTGAAAAAAGTAATCAAAACCAAGATAAGCCTGATAGCTACGGAACTTACTTTTTGTCCGACTTTCCTCATCTGAAAAGGTCTGCTGGTGATAACCGCTTCCTAGGAAATAACGACTTTGGTTTTTGAAAAATACGAGGTCCAGAGCTAAGGGGAAACTCATTGTTTCTATGATTCTTTCGTAGAAATACTCTTGTTCTTTTATAGAGCTAAGTTCAATATTGATAGAGGGAGCTAGGAAGAGGTTTTCTCGTAATTGGAAATAATGCCGAATGCCAAGTCCCGTAGAAAGAGAGGAGCGTTTTTCTGCAGTATCAAAAGAAGACTCACCGACTCCACACCATATTAAGCATTGTTCATTATTACGATCAAAGGAGTACCCAAAACTAGCAATGGCCTCTGTCCGATCAGAGACGAATAAACTGTTTTTCGTATTCAATACAAGATAGCGGTCTTTTGTTTCTTCTGATAAATTGGTATTGAAATTTAGATTTCCGCTAACAAGTATGTTCCCCATTTTTAGGTATCTATTGATGAGGGGAGTTTTTTCGTTCTCTCTGCCTTTTTTAAAAAGTAAAGAAAAGGAAGAGTTCAAATAAAGTTGTCGACCCTCTGTACTCGAATAATAGTTTTTCTTTTGAAGAATATTCCATCCAGAACGAGTAGCTAAAACAATGTTTGGTGAAATAAAGAAGTCCAGCCCAAAGCCAAGATCAACGGTCTTTAGGAATTCATCTTCACCCTTGGAATTGGGCCTTAAGATGAATTGGTCGGTATCAGAATTATGAAAAATATCATCTTCATACTTCGTCTTTTCATAACGGCCACTTAGAAAAACATAGGGTGCCCATTTGCCCGTATTAAAATAAGCTCTAACCTCGGTTGAAAAGGAATAACTGAAATGAGGACTCAATATGGACGAACCTGATCCATAGTGGAACTGTGAGGAACCATTATCGAGTCCAACTTCGCCTCCAAGCATTATTCGCTTGCTGACCATTTTATAAGCATTCAGATTTAAGGCCTGCCCGAAGGGATGAGCTGTTTTAGGAATACTTAAATCATGACTCATCACCAAGCTGGAGTTTGCATAAAAATCTCCCTTTTTTAATTGTGCTTGACTTTGATTGGAACAGATGAGGAATAGTGCAAAGAAGAGTAAACGTTCTAGTTTCATGTTAAAGTGGTTGTTATTTCGGAGACAAAAGTTGCTTTGTCATTTCTGACAACGGACGAAAAGACGAAAGGGTTGGTCGGAAAATGGTTTTAGTCATGATCCAATCATAAATCCAAAAGTAAAAGATAAATTCATTCTGCGTAGGTTGTCTTTTAGCTTTGGTAAATCAGTCTCCCATTCCACAGCGTCCGTAAACAGAAAGGTCGTCAACTGACCACGCAAATAAATAGAGGGCCGAAAGAAATAATCAAGACCCAAATAAGCATTATAAGAATGATGTTTTTCTTTACTCCACAGATCATAATTAGATATAGAGGTATGACGATACGTACTACCCAAGAAATAACGACTTTGGTTTTTGAAATAAATTAATTCTAAAGAAACTGGAATTGTGAGCTGTCTCGAATAAGATGTAGTGTTATTTCGTCTGAAGGATGAAAGGTCCACGGCAGCTGTTGGTGCTAAAAATAAACTGTGCTTCAACTTGAAATGATGACGAAGACCCACGCCCATACGAAGAGGGGAGCTTGAAATTGTAGATTCTGGACCCCTTGCTAATGAAATGGTTTGTCTGGAAAAACTCAATCCTAGTTTTCCAATAGCTTCTGTTCTATTGGAAATAAAATAACTCGTTTCTGTATACATGGAAACATGATGAGATTTTCGCTCATTAGGGATTGGTTTTTTATAAGAAAGACTCCCTTGCGATCGCACATTGCCTTGTTTTAGATAGCGATCTAATAAAGGCTGTTTGGGCCTTTCGTCTCCTCTCTTGAATAGTAAAGCAAAACCAGAATTAAGCTGTAGTTCTCTGGCTTCATCTGTTAGTAGATTGAAATCTCCTTTTTTGTAAATATTCCAACCTAAACGTGTTTCCAATACTACATTGGGCGTTATGAAAAAATCAAGTCCAAAACCTAAGTCAACCACTCTTTGGGTTTCTTTGTTTAGAGGAGATGAAATAGTAATTCCATTTATTTCTTCACCCGTAGTTAAATCGTAATAGTAATTTTCTCTGTAGTTGATTCGACTATAAGATCCACTACAGTAAGTATAAGTTGCTATACGGCTCGTACTAAAATAGGCCCTGACTTCTGCGTTTGCGGTATATGAAAAATAGGGAGAAAGAATCGTTACACCAGAAGTGATGTCGAAAAAATATGCAGTATTTACGGCCGAGCCTCTGTCCAGAGAAAGACCGCCTCCCACCATAATCTTTTTGGAGACCATCCATCTGCTGTTGAGATTTAGCTGATGCTGGAACTGGCGAACGTTGCTGGGGGCGTCGAAACTAAACTGCGTTGATGCACTAGACCCAGAAAAAAAATCTCCTTTTTTTAATTGCGCTTTTATTGGAGTTAATTGGGAAATAAATAAGACTGCAAAAAGTAAAGCTTTGATTTTCATAATTAGAAATAATTAATTGTCACCCTGAACGAACTAAAACCTTACTTAACTGTTGATCATAAATCCAAAAGTGAAAGAGAGATTCACTCGACGGAGGTTATCTTTTAATTCTGGCAATTCTGCTTCCCACTCCACCAGGTCAGTATACAATAAAACATTCAACTGACTACGTAAATAAATGGAGGGCCGAAAAAAATAATCGAAACCAAGGCGAGCATCGTAGGAATGGAATTTTTGGTTGTTCTGACGTTGGTGATTATCATTTCTCGAATGGCGATACGTACTTCCTAGGAAATATCGACTTTGATTTTTGAAATAAACTAAATCTATCGTTAGAGGAAAGGTAGTCGTTGTCAGGTTTGGCTCGGTGTTGTTGTCTCTTTGCGAAATGATATCTACGCCTATCGCTGGTGCTAAAAATAAATTATTGTTGAGTCTGAAATAGTGGCGAAGACTTAAGCCCATATTTAGCGTCGAATTCCTAATGTTGGTGTAGCGGCTAAAGGAGGAACCGTAAAAACCTTTAAATCTGAAGTAATCATAACCTGATTTCAGTGTTACCTCCGTTTGGTTGGATACAAAATAACTGTTTTCTACAAGCATAGAAATTGTAAGAAGTTCGTTCTCACTTCCAATGGGGCTGCGAAAAGAAAGATTTCCTTGGGAAAGTATATTGCCTGTTTTCAGATAGCGTTCTATCAGTGGTTGCGATGCTCGCTCATCCGCTCTTCTGAAAAGTAAAGCAAATCCAGAATTTAGATAGAGCTCTCTTTCGTCAGTTGACTGAAAATTAAATTCTCCCTTTTTATAAATATTCCAACCTAGTCGTGTTTCGAGAACTACATTTGGACTTATGAAAAAATCTAGGCCAAAGCCTAAATCGACAATTCTCCTGCTTTGTTTATTTCTTTTAGAAGAGAAAAATCCAGTAGAATCATCATCTAAATTAAATCCGGACACTGGAAAAGGAGTACTGAATCTAATCTGACTATAAGCTCCATTGATGTAAATATATGGTGCTATTTTTTTAGTACTGAAATAGGCTCTTACTTCAGTAGAGAATTCATAAAGAAAATACGGTTCAACATATCCGAAAACAAAATTATTAGTTAGAGTACTACCATTATCTATTTCAAATCCACCCCCCAGCATGATGTATTTAGAAATCATCCAGCGGTTATTCAACTCCAGCTGTTGGGTGAATTGGTGTTTATTATTAGGGCCTTGAAAATTATATCCTACTTCAGCGTTAGAACTTGAATAAAAATCTCCTTTTTTCAATTGTGCTTTTACTGAAATTAAATTAATAATAAAAAAGATTAAAAAAAATAAAATTTTAATTCTCATAAGTTGATTTCTATTTTTCATAATGAGTGTGTATTAAATATTATTTAGGTTGAATCCCTTAACTGTTGATTAGGAATCCAAAAGTGAAAGAGAGATTCACTCGACGGAGGTTATCTTTTAGCTTTGGTAAGTCATAGTAGGTCCTCACAGCATCAGTGTATATCAAAGTAGTTAGCTGACTCCGTAAATAGATGGAAGGTCGAAAGAAATAGTCAAAGCCCAGATAAGTATTGTAACCCTGCGTTTTTCGTTTTACCCTTCGATCGTAAAATAAGGATCTATTAGAACGCCAATAAGTGTTTCCTAAAAAAAAGCGACTCTGGTTTTTAAAGTAAACTAAATCTAAAGAGATGGGAATAGTCGTTTGTCTATTGTTCGTTTCTTGTGGTAATTGTCTTTGAGAAAATATTTCAACACGGCCTGTAGCAGCTAAGAACAAATTATTATTCAACTTAAAATGGTGTCGAATTCCTAGGCCAGTATTTAGATCGGAAATACTATAGACTATCCTATCATTTGTATTTACGTCAAACCAAGTTTCTATTCTAACAAAATCAAAACCTAACTTCATTATCGCCTCTGTTCGATTGGAAATAAAATAACTGGTCTCTGTAAGCATAGAAACCTGATGAAATTTATCGTCATTAGATCTTGGTCTTTTATAGGAGAGATTTCCCTGAATTAGCATATTGCCAGCCTTCATATAACGGTCTATTAAAGGCTGTTGACTTGATTGATCTGCTTTTTTAAATAATAGTGAGAAGCCAGAATTGAGATGAAATTCTTTGTCCGCCGTCTGAGAATTGAAATCTCCTTTTTTGTAAATATCCCACCCTAGGCGAGTTCCCAGAACTAAGTTTGGAGTTATGAAGAAATCGAAGCCCAAACCTAGATCAGCAGTTATTCGAGTTTCATTATCGGAAGCTGAATTCGAATGACGAATTATATCTTCTGATTCTAAGTCGTAATAATAGGGAGCTTTGAATTTTGTGCGATCATAAGAACCTTTAGCGTATATGTATGGAGCAA
>JBGCDT010000473.1:0-10133 GCA_045105695.1 Saprospiraceae bacterium
TTTGTGGAGGGAGCCTACGCTACCATTGGAGGAACTAATGCCCTTGATCGGAACGTAATCGCTCACGGTGGATTTGATGGTATACATTTGTCCGGTGCAAATGCTCACCACAACACTATTATTGGTAATTATGTAGGGTTAGAACCCGATGGAGTTACCGCAGCGGGTCATGTCAATTTAGGAATTATTTTGATCGGTAGTGGGTCGAATGTTATTGGGGGTACTACTGCTGCTGAACGGAATATCATTGGGTCAAATTATGAAGGCATTGACATTTATTCTGACAATAACATTGTACAAGGTAATTACATCGGTACGGATGTTAGTGGAACCCTTGATAGAGGGCAAGTGAGGGGTATTGATATTAATACTACGGCAAGTAATAATTTGATTGGAGGGGTGACAGGAGGAGCCCCTAATCTGATTGTTTATAACGTTAATGGTATTAGTAGTTCATGGGATGACACAGCGATTAATAATTCATTTTTAGGCAATAGTATTCATTCCAATACTGGTATGGCGATTGATCTTTCGGGAGATGCTAATGATCCTGATGTCAATGATATTGATGATACTGATTCAGGTTCGAATGACGCTTTAAATTATCCTGTTATTACATCAGCGATTTTAGATAATGGTTCTATTGATGTACTTTTTAATCTAGATATTAATGATGCGACTGTAGTAGATGGATATCGTGTAGAGTTTTTTGCTAATCCGGTTGTTAGCGCAAGTGGATATGGAGAGGGGCAGGTTTACCTGGGATCTGTTGATTTACTCGGAGATGTAGTGGATCAATCTGTCAGTCTGCCCCCTGTGGGAGGAGCAACTACTGGCTGGTATTTATCTGCAACAACCACCGAAATAAATACTGGTGGTGCTTCTTATGGATCTACTTCGGAATTTAGCTTGTCGGTTGAAATTTATGCTCCTGAAAATTGTAGCAATGGCATTGATGATGATGGGGATGGACTGGTTGACGGAGCTGATCCGGATTGTCAGGATAATGATGGAGATGATATTCCAGATTATGTTGACCTGGATGATGATAATGATGGGATACCGGATTTGGTAGAATGTTTTCCTGTTGATGAAGGGTTGAATGGGTTTATTACGCCTGAAGGGTTTGATATTACAGGTGATGCAGGAAATGCTCCAGTGATATTAAACAGTATTACAATTAATGGAAATGAGTACTTTGATTTTATTGTACCAAGTAGTTATTCCTCTGATTTCTCGGCAAGTGAGCCAATAAGTTCTGGTACAATCCGTGCATTCGAAAACGGCTCTGAGATCGGGGATTACGTGACTTCTCCTGATTGGCCTAGTGCTATTTTACCAGCATTCCAAAGTAGAAATATGAACTATTATCAATATATTAACCATGACTTAGATAATGGCGTTGACTACTTTCAACTGGGATATTCCTCACCTGTCTATGTCAATCAGAATTTATTTGTTGCTTTTAGTGAGCGACAAGGAAATAATTCAGTAATCCTTGAAGCGCTGGATGTAAATGGAAACCCTTTAGGGCCTCAAATAACCATATCAGCGAGTGATTATGTCCCAACGGGTGTTAATATAGATCCATCTCCAGAGAGCCTGGTATTTGCCATACTTCCTTTGGATGATTTGGCTAGTCTGGGTGATTTAGTTTATTCGATTAGAGTATATGACAACAACTCAAGTGTATTCCCAGATGCTGCGGATGGGAAAGTGTTTATTTTCGGTGATCCACTAGACAGTTGTACTGACACGGATGGAGACGGAGTCGATGATTATCACGACCTCGACTCCGACAATGACGGGATCTTCGATCTCGACGAAGCCGGGCATTCAGCAGCCGATGCCAATGATGATGGTATTATTGATGGTGCTCCTTCAGCCTTTGGGACTAATGGACTTTTTGACGGAGTAGAAACTGCACCTGACAGTGATGTAATTAATTATACAATCTCCGATAGTGAAACCGCACCCGACGGCACCTACGACCCTTACGAGCTCGACGCCGACGGAGACGGCTGCTTCGATACCGAAGAGGAAAGCGTCAGCGATTCCGATAGTGACGGACTCGCTGGTACTGGCGTGCCTTCGGTTGACCTGAGCGGTCGCGTCAGCGGCATCACGTACGCAGACCCGCCGAATAATACCTGGCAGAATCCATCAGATCTGGGGCCTTGTAGTTTTGATATTTGCACCTCTATTAATCCTTTTGAAAATAACACTTATAATGTTTGGCATACTGGAGGAGGTGGTGGACTGGACTTTAATCAAGTCCAAACATCAGGGCCTTTGGCTGGTTACCCATCCACATTTGTACAGACGGGTACTACTTCTAATTTGCCACAACGAGAAGGCGGCGCTACTTTTTGTCATCCGGCGACAGGAGAGGTATTAATTTATTCTGATGGTGAAAAGGCATGGGACGCCGATGGCAATGAATACGCTACTTCCGATGCTCAAAATCGTTTTAATACGCTGGCCACTAATCTAAGTAGTTCTGCAGGAACGCCATTGATTGTCGCACGACCAGGACAATGTAATTATGCTGATGAATTGTACATCTTTTTTACAGATGATCATTTAGGCGCCGCACAAGAGCTCTATTATGTTGTAGTCGATGTGCCTAACCGGACTATAAGTAATCCTACCCAACTTTCCGCTGGTCGGACAGCTGAACAGACCAATGCTATTCAGGTGAGTTGTGATACGACTTGGATTGTCTATCGAAACGAAACCGATTTATATGCCACCCTTTGGACTGCCAGCGGGTTTTCAACGCCTGTAGTTACGAATGGTATTCATACATCTGCTGACCAGCGTTATCGCTCTGCTTTTTCACTGGATGGTACATTGTATGCCGCCACTATAGGTGCAAATCCAGCAGATACTAGTATACAGAAACTCGTCGTAGCATCATTTAACCAAGCTACGGGAAGGTTTACCAACCCAATATATTTACAACCCTTTGCAGCACTTGATCCGGGAAGATCGCCTCGCACCAATTACGGCGTTGCTTTTTCCCCGGATAATTCAAAGTTGTATACAACAGTAAGTCAAGTTTTTCCAAGAGTATATTATACGGTACAGTTTGACCTAAATGCGGGCAACGAAAGTCAAGTTCAAGCCAGTATGGTTGAATTGGAGAGGACGGATACCGTAATGGAAATGAATGGAATCGTAAATGGGCCAGACGGGCGGCTATATATTTCAGGATTGGGCGGAACCCCCTCAGATAGTATTCATGTCATTGATTTCCCTAATCTGGCGGGAACATCGGCTAATTTTCGAAAAAATTTGTTGGCACCGGGTGGAAATGTAGGACATGGGCTCAATAATATTGTCTATGGATTAGGACCGTCTGCATGTATTCCATCTATCTCGAACATACAGACCGGAGGTGATCCGTGCTCAAGTATATTATTAACCATTGAGGAATGCTATTCAGGTTCTGGCGGGCCATACAATGTCTATTTTGACTTAAATGGAGTGCCCGATTCTATTGTTAATCAAAATTTGAATGGAAGTAATCAAATTTCTTTGACTGGATTAAGTACTGGGATTTACACCAATATATACATTACAGATAATAATGGTTGTGCAAGTAATCCGGTAGATATCACCTTGTCAGGAAGCTCCTGTCCGGAAGTTTGTGATGATGGGATTGATAATGACCTTGATGGCTATATAGATTGCTTCGATCCGGACTGCCCCTGCTATGCACCTTTCTCTTGTGATGTATCGTCATTCCTCCAAACAATACGACTGACTGCTGATGTTGCCGGAGAGGGTGTTAGTGGTGATTATATTTTATATAGAATCGACCCGGCTACTGTTAATTTTATTTTTGTCGCTAATTTGAGTGATGTTGGCATAAATCCTATTAATTCTATTGCTTACAATCTTCAAGATGGATTCATCTATGGAATCCGGCATAATAGTGCGCCTTATACACTCTACCGAATTGACTTCAATGGTAATGTCGAGGTACTGGGAAATATTAGTGGCCTGGCCTGGCAAAATGAGGCAGGAGCAATGGATGCCAGTGGCAATTATTACCTGACTGGAAGTAGCCAAAATTTATACCGAGTAGATATCAATACCTTGAGTGCTACACTAGTTGGCAGCCTTGGCTTTAGTATGTCTGACATCGCCGTTAACCCGGTCGATGGGATGCTCTATGGATGGAGTAACACCACTAATCAACTCTACCAAATTGATCCGTCCAATGCGAATACAACGGCAATCGGAGCAGTTAATCCTGACTTCAACACGATGGGAGCAGTATACTTTAATACTCAGAATGAACTGATCGCTTATGGTGATGACCTTAGGGTAACTAGCTCTAACCAAGAAACTTTGATGAAAGTAGATATCACGACGGGAGTGATTACACCACTTGGTATAGGCCCTTCTACTAGCGCCAATGATGGCTGCTCTTGCGCCTACGGGGTAGAATTAACGAAAGCCGCTCTGGACACGATATGTCCCGGGAGTACATTAACCTACACCTTTGAAATCTTTAACCGTACTGGGAATGTATTGAATACTATTGCTTTTCGGGATACTCTAACCAATGGGCTGACCTGGTCTTCAAACGTATATAATATCACCGGAGGACTTACATTTACCGGTACCAGTAACGGCCTGAGCCAGGCGAATCTTACTGTCAATAACATACCTGTCGGTAGTAGTACTTTTCAGCTTGATGTCGATATTCCCGCAAATTATAGTAGCGCCATTTATAGTAACAAGGCTTACATGAGCAATTTTGCTGCGGCTCTGCCCATTCTAAGAGATACTATTGGCTCGGATGATCCCAACACCAATGCGATCCAGGATATTACCAATACCGTCATTCGACAAGAAATCGCCAACAATGGTATTGACGATGATTGTGATGGTCTAGTCGATTGTGAAGATGATGATATTTATCTGGCCAGCAACTCTGGTGGAGTAGATACCGACGGAGATGGGATTGCAGACCTTTGTGACCTGGATGATGATAATGATGGGATACCGGATTTAGATGAATCAGGTATTTCTACGATATGTCCGACAATCGGAGGACCTGAATTTCCATCTTTCGACTATACTAATTGCTCCAGTATATCGGGGGGATATCTAATTTCTAATATTGGAAATTTCAATGGTACGTCAATAGATATGACGGTAACCAACCTGACCGGTGTCACACTGGATTGTGGCGTGGCTAACGGTTGTAACGGTGGAGATAGTGGTTTTTCATTATTGAGCACCAATAATGGAGAGATGGCCACTTTTAGCTTTTTTGAAAGTGGTACTTCTAATCCAATAAGTATTAACTGGTCCTTATTTCTGGATGATTTTGATGCAGTAGAAGGCATTCGAGTAGACTCTAGTAACCTGTTTTCTTATGTCTTGAATTCGTTAAATGGAACGGTAGTTTCTGAGATTGGAGGACAGGTTGATTTCCAGAGTAATGATAACAACGAGGATGACTTACAATTGTTCTTTGTAAACGTTCAGACTGTAGATGTTAACTTTTCACATACATTGGGAACAAGAGATGTTTGTTTCTCCAGCTCAAGTGCCTATACACCAAATAATCCAAGCTGTTCATTATATCAGATTGTAGGGCTTGACAGCGATGGAGATGGTGTATTTAATCACCTTGATCTTGATTCGGACAATGATGGTCTTTACGATGTCAATGAAGCTGGACACGGTGCTGCGGATGCTGACGAAGACGGTGTAATAGATGGCGCAGCTTCAGCCTTCGGAACAAACGGTCTGTTTGATGCTCTGGAAACAGTCGCAGATAACGGAGTACTTAACTATACTATTGCAGATAGTGAAACTGTTCCAGACGGAATCAATGATCCCTATGAACTGGACTCCGATGCAGATGGATGTTTCGATGCTGAAGAGGAGGGTGTTCTAGATGGAGACGACGATGGCATCGCCGGTACTGGAGTTCCAGCTGTCGATGGGAATGGGTTAGTGACTTCAATTACTTACACAGACCCACCTAACGACCAGTGGCAGGATCCATTAACTGGAGCTTGTCTCACAGAAATATGTAACGACGGAATCGACAACGATGGCGATGGTTTGATCGATTGCTTTGATTGTGAAGATTGTTATGCTGCTGCCGGATGTGGGGATAATGATAATGATGGAATAGGTGACCTCTGCGATTTAGATGATGATAATGATGGAATACCGGATGAGGAAGAACAATGTACAGTAGACTTAGGTGTAAATCCTATAACAGTACCAGAAATTACTGGCTTTCCTAGTAGTGGCGGTGTACCTCCAGGCTGGACTAGTAGTGGCGACATTGGATATGGAGGTATAACTACTGGTGATGGTTATATAAATGGATCTCCTCGTGTTACAGATTTAACAGTATTACCATCTTGTAAAAGTACTGATAGGATAGGATATTTAGATACTGGAGATGGAGGTGCAGAATGGCAAACAGATTTAACGGGGTTGGCACCAAATCAAAACTACACCTTATCCATTTTATGGCAACAAGTAACATATACTAATACTAATGGAGACGCAGTAACTGGCGAAAGCCATTTATATGTACGTGCAAATGGAGTAACTACAATCTACATGAATACAGGTACCGTGTCTACAGATACTTGGGAGGTGGCTCAAATACCAGTAACAACAGATGGTTCAGGAAATGCACAAATCCAAATTTCGACTTTTTGTGCAAGTTGTAGTAACTACGAGGGATCAGCAATAGCAATAATTACCGGAGATCTTTTGGCTTGTTGCGTAAGGGATACCGATACTGATGGCTTACCAGATTACCTAGACCTTGATTCTGATAACGATGGATTATACGATGCAGTAGAAGCAGGTCACGGACAAGTTCACACAAACGGAGTATTAACTACCGCTGTCGGAACGAATGGTTTGGTTGATGTTTTGGAAACTTCAGTTGATAATGGAACGCTTAATTATTCTATTGCCGATAGTGAAATTTCTCCAGATGGAACTTACGATCCTTACGAACTAGACTCGGACGGAGACGGCTGTTTTGATGCAGAAGAAGAAAATGTAATAGATGGAGATTCAGATGGAATAGCAGGAACAGGAACACCAACCGTAGATGCAAATGGTCTAGTGACTTCAATTACTTATACAGACCCGCCTAACGACCAGTGGCAGGATCCATTAACTGGAGCTTGTTTACCAGAAGTATGTAACGATGGAATCGACAACGATGGAGATGGTTTGATCGATTGCTACGATTGTGAAGATTGTTATGCTGCTGCCGGATGTGGAGATAATGATGGAGATGGAGTCGGAGATTATTGTGATCTGGATGATGACAATGATGGGATATTGGATACGGATGAATCCTGCCCTCTTCCTTACGACTCTAGTTATGAACATCCTGATTTAGGTGATTTTTTTGAGTTTAATAATGTGACACCTCCTATAGTAAACGGGACATCTACAGGGGCTGCTGATCCAAGTGCACTATACAGTAATGCTGGATCATATTTGGGACAACCCTTTGATGTGAAGGTTACTTTTGTCGGAGGTCCCAGCAATGAGGATTTAAACTGGCAGACTTCTTTTCTAGGTGTAATTTTAACAGATGGGACGAATGTTTCTCAGTTCTTTGATCTAACGATCGAATTTTTTAATGCTGGTACAACTACGCCTTTTAATATTACTGGTGGTGTTTTGCTAGGTGATATAGATGCGAATGGTGTAGGAAGATTCCTTGAATCTGAATTGCACTCTACTTTTTTGAGCGATCCAACATTTCTTACAGAATCAAGTGATGGCATCACCAGAGAGTTTTCAGGGAGTCAAAATGGGGATGCACTTCCAGGACTAGGAGTTATTGCCATCTATGAAAATAAGTCATTAGTTCATATTAGTATCAAAAAGGAGTTTACTAGCTCAGGATACGCTTTTCACGACTTCACAACTTTGCTTTTCCCAATTCCTTGTTTTCAAGACACCGATGGAGATGGTATTCCTGATTATTTGGATTTAGATAGTGATAATGATGGCTGCCCTGATGCTATAGAAGGCGATGGAAGTTTTACATTTCTCGATCTTCAGAATGACACACTTACAGGTGGTATAGATACTAATGGTATCCCGACCGTAGCGAGTGGCGGGCAAGGAGTAGGAGCAAGTCAAAATGCAGCAGATAGTTCAGCCTGTATAGAAGTATGTAACGATGGAATTGATAATGATGGAGATGGTGACATAGACATTAACGATAGTGACTGTTGTGGAGCCAAAGCTCCGGTATTATCTAAACAGTAGGTTTAAATAATCTGATTTTGTAAATAATAAAATCATTTACAAAACTACTGCGCTTAATTTTTACTTTATCGTAATTTTCTTATAAGAAAATTACGATAAAGTAAAAGACGATGCAACTACTATAGCTCTACACGAAAGAACAAATTAGGCGTAAAACCAAGTGTTACCCTATCCGTATATTCCAATCGAGGCACTTGCCCGGGCTTCTTACGAATAGTCAATTCCCGATTATACACATTTCTTTGATTATAGATATTCAAAAGAGAAAGCCCTAAAATCCCTTTCCAGCTCTTATTGGTTTTTGGTAAAAAAGCGTATTTAATTGCAGCATCTAGTTGATGTGTTGCAGGGAGTTGTTCACTATTGAACTCATTCACAACTGGACTGATAAGTTCCTTAGGGCCTGCGGAGCCTAGTTCATTTTCTACAATTTCAAAATGCTCAATCGATGAGTAGGGGCGACCGGAGCTGATCCTCCAACCCAATGAAAATTCCCATTGATCTATGCTATACGAATTCGACCAGTTAAAAATGTGCCGCTGATCCATAGGTGCGGCAAACCTTGTATCAAAGAAATCAGGAAAGTCAAATACATTTTTGCTCAAAGCATAGCTCATCCAACTTCTGAAATTCCCCCAGCGCTTTTTCAACAATACATCTACGCCTCTAACATTGGAAGATCCTACCTCAAATGTACTCGTCAGGTTCTCACTAAAACTAGAACTAAGAGAAGTTTGCGCATTAATTTTTTTCGTATAAAATTGTGCATCCAAAAGCCAGGTGCCCTTTTGATAGACAAGTCCTAATTGCAATTGTCGAGCATTTTGAATTGGATTATTTACACCTCCTGCTAGATTCCAAACTGGCGTACTAATGCTCGCGTTATCCCCCGCTAAATCATAAAGCTGACTAAGGTATTGATAATATCTACCGGCGGTCAATTGAAAATTGAGATGATCTGAAGACCGATACCAACCTCGTACTCTAGGCTCTAAAAACACCTCATTAGTTAATTCAAAAAAATTCAATCTCGCACCTCCTTCCACACCAAACTTAGCTTCCGTATTAGTTTGAAAAGAAGTATATAAAACCTGCAACTTAGATTCTCTCAACCAATTCTGTTTTGCTTTTCCTCTGTTGTCCTCTTCCCTTTCGATGGAAAAATCAGTTTTATAATTAGTCAATTGATAACCAAATTTCAACTGTCGGCCTTTATTCAGTTTATAGCTATTTGCGAAATGAAGCTGTTGCTCAGAAATTTCACTTTCCTTAAATCCCAGCCGATTGGCTCCTGGGTTGTTTTGGTTTTGCAATTCTGTTTTTAAGCTATAGCCATAATCGTAATTATAGTAGGAATGCACACCTAATAGCCGACTAGAAAAACGATCATTCCACTGATGTTTCCAACTAATACTAAGACCATTATTACTCAGGTACAAAGTATCCGCTTGTCGTTGTTTGATATTGTCGTCGAAGACTTCTCCTTCAAAATCATTGTAACCATAAAATCCAGAAACGGTCAGTACATCTTATGGAGATAGCTGATAGGCTAGTTTTAGATAAAAATAAAAAAAAGAAAAGGAATCATTGATTTTTATGCGCTTTGACAAATTGTCTAAATCCACATCCTGCACTAAAACCCCTTGCTGTATTCGCCTGGTCAAACTCTCAAAAGCAGGAGAACGCCAAAGCTCAGAAAAGGATCGACGTGCAGAAAAAACAATTTTTAGTTTATTGTTTATCAATGACTTATGACCATTCACATAAGCATTCAAAAGATTAGCACCTACTGTAAAATCAGAGGAGGCTGTCGCTAATTCTTCAGATTTCAAATCTACCAC
>JBGCDT010000474.1:0-12921 GCA_045105695.1 Saprospiraceae bacterium
ATAAATTCGCTTCGTCAGCTCGCAAGCTAATCTCTCCTTTGAAACTCAGTGGAATATCAATCAGCAAATTTGAAACTTCTGTATTTGCTAAGGTTATTCCCCGCTTGTTCTTTTTTACTTTTCGTTTGTCAGAAGCATGAATGTCCGAGAACTCGATCTCTTGAAACTGGTCACCTACTGGATATTCATAGAAACCAGAAGCCTGGTATTTATTTCTAGCGATGACATCTACTTTTGCTTTATTGAAAACGTGGTATTTATTTTTTATGTCCGCAATTATTTTAGCGTTTTCCAATGTTGGAATTTCGCCACCAGGCAATACATCTACAGCGCCTTCATCTGGAAAAACATGTGCGTCAGCAACTGCTATAAATGGTACTCCGCCGATATGTAATTCATTTGTTATTAAATCCAAGCCGGCTTTTGCTGCTTCAAAATTTAAACTATCAGCATCTTTGGCTGTAGATAAAAACGAACCTAGTTCCTCCGTTCCACTGACAAAAACAATCTGCTCTTTTCCAAAATCCCAGTTGAAAGCATTCATGGAAGTGCGGTACTGGTTGTTTGGGAACATAGTAGTAACGGTGTCAGAATTGGCCTGAACAAAAGCGATATTTTTCGTAAAATCTATGTCAGAAGAAACATTCTTCGTATGCAAAGCGAGTTCATCAAAGCCATTGGTTTTTACTGAAAGGTTGGCCGTATCTGCCTTTATTGTTTTAGCTCCAAGGTGAAAAAGATTAGCTTCTAATGCACCCATCTTCCAGTCAAAAACTCCTCTGCCCTTTACACCATCAGGTGTCAGAATCAACATTTCCTTAAGTGTATTATCGGCTGAACCAAACAGTTGGAAAGGTTTTTCAACGGCTTTGATGTACATACTGTCTTTCTGAGGACGCCAGTCGATTTGAATACCTGTTCCGTTTACCGTTGGAATATCGTCTTGGATATTTTCCGTAAGGGAAAAGCTTTGAGCAGTAGCGGTCATCTGATTTGGTTTGAAAACCAAGTCTTCTGAATCCATGGTTGCCCACTTGTAAGTTATATTTCCTTTGGCGTGGAGTCCATTGTTACTGAGGTCCATATCGCCTTTGAAATGTCCTTTGCCGTAAGCCGGATAACCTGCTTCTGGAACTTCATGTTTGAAACCAAGGGAGTGATCTTCTTCGTTCAAAACCAGCGTCTCTTCAAATGCTGGAAAGATACCAGCGGAAACCATTTGTCCCTCAAAGTGGAAATTCTCCGCAGAGAACTGATCTAAGTTATTTAGTGTAAAGGGATGCAACTTGAAGTGAAAAGAATCTCTGGAATAACAACCATCCAGCGTTTCCTCAAAGTCGTAATAAACATAAGCCGGAGCCGTCGTTTTGAAAGCTGGGAACGTAGAGATATCCTCTCTACCTGATTTATTAAAAGGAGCATCAATGAGTAGTACACCAGCGGTATTTTCAATTCTAGAACCTATAGAGAATGCCTCTGGGTTTCCTTGTGGATCTTTATTACCCGTCCAAACAAATAGATCGTAATAAGCGACCGAATCTAAAGTCATTGTAAAAGGCTCGTAATCAAAATTGAATTCCTTTCCCTGGAAAATCGCCAATCCAGCAAAGAGCTTTCCATCAAATGTAAGACTCCTGTTATGGCCCATCTCTACTTTTCCTTTTAGGGGCCTTGCAGCTACTTTTTGAAGGTTACTAAATTCAATCACATCTACTGCATCAGCAGCAACGACAGATTTTTCTAACAACAGTTTTGCATTTGTTTTGTCTGATTCGGAAACGAGCTTTATGATGTCGTAATCAATTCGTTCCTGACTGGCATCGCAATAATGAAAAACTTTGTCAAGGACTTCGATTTGCTTCGTTTCTTTGTCATACAAGATATATCCTTTGCCAACTAAGTCATAAATCAAACTGTAAATCGTAGAAACATCGTAACGTGTGTTTATTGTTTTTGCATATTGCTCTGCGGAAATCGTTTTAGATTTCTCCTTATCAGAAAGTCCTTTGAGTACGGCCAAAGGATGAACAGAGGCTACAGATTGTAGCATGCGATAATCCTGCTCATTGTAGTAATTGGCAGATTCAAAAGTTACTTTTTTATTGGTGTTTCCTAGAGCAGCTTTCTTTTCGTTGACGATGACTTCCGTCGTTGTCAAATCCCAATCAAGTCGTTCAGAATCAATATTGGTTTGCGTAAGCGAATTGAAAAAAGGATTACGATTACTACCTCTTTCTCCGCGTTGCAAGGTCAGTCTGTTTTTCTCAAACAAATACTTGAATTTCACTGCCGGATGATAGACAGAGTCCTGTCCAAAGAAAATGGTTGCCGCTACTTCTTCTCCTGCTAATCGCGAAGCTTTATCCATGTTAAAACGATCCGCCTTTGCTTTGAAGTAGAATTCGTTTTTTGTTCCAACACCTTTAATTTCAGCTTTAGTTTGCTCATTTCCAATGCCATACAAATTAGCACCTTTTAATTCTATTCCTCCTTTGAAAGTAATTTTGCTTTCGCCAAAAGGAATTATTAGTTTTTTATCAGTAGATTGAAATATTGGAAACTTAGTTGTTTTCTTCTGTTGCTGTCCGCTTAATTTATCGGTAAAAGTTCCTTTTATTTTTTTAGTACCAAAGTATTCTTCATAAGTCAAAAGAGCGTTTTCTATTTTATAGATTCCCTTACCAAGTACTAAGTCGAAATTTGTAAATTCGCAGTTCACTTCAGCCTGTCCGACACGCGCCCAGGTGACCATTCCACCCGTTCCATTCCATCGGTTTTCTACTGGAAAGTAAGAACCCTTCGTTCCTCCAATCCGCATTTCCTTTTCTCTTTTGTAGCAAACCAAATCCGTTTTGTCAAACTGCAAACAAGGCGCTCCTTCCGTCATAGAAAATGACTTGGGTTTATTTTCAGCACGCCACTGAATGCTTGCTCCAGCGTTGTGTAAAACTGCTTTTTCAAAATAATAAATAGAAAAGGAAAGAACTTTTTTGAAAACCTTTGAAGCATCTTCGCTTTCAGAAAGCAATAAACCATCTAGCATCTGATTCCAGCTATCGAAGAGATAGTGGTTGTGCTTATCGTTTTTCAGCGCGGTTAAAGACTTTAGAAAATCGGTGAAATAAGGAGTGGCAGCCAACTTGTGGTTCACCATCTCATTACTCACTTTTATGACCCGATTGAGTTCGGGTTCTGTATATAATCCACTACTAAGCTGTTGTTCAAAAACATCGAAAGCTTCTATCGCTTCCTTCTTTTTGGAAGATTGCAAGTAAGCTTTTAGTTCTTCCATGAACGCGGTGCGATTGGTCGGAAACCGGTTGGTCCGATTACCAAAAACAAACAGTGGGAGGACGAGCATCAGTGCTACACTGACGAAGGTCTTCAGTTTCATAGTAGTGGTGACTTTGGTTAAAAAAAGTGGGGGGATTAGGAGATGAGGAGGGTCGGTGTGCCCGATTGTGTTTGTTCATATCGATGGCACGGTTTATCTTTTATTTTATTATTAGAGGGAGATGAGGGTGGGAGGGGGCGACGAGGGTGGAAAGGGGTTGAAGAGGGTTCCTTCGAGGAGTGGGTTAACTTTTTATCTAGAGATGCGTCTTTCTCTTTTCGATAGTACAAATGTAGGATGTTTTTGGGCTTGTGGAAATGCCCTGAAAGTGGTAGATATTGGATGGGGATTTTTTATTTACCTCTGAGACTATGAGGCCAGATTGCATTTTAAGGGAATCATTGCTTGATATTCAAGCGTTCAAACGGATGTTAATGCATTGCATAACATTATATTCACTAGCAAATTTGTATTTTAGTACTTACTCCTTTTGCTCAATTTACTTAGGACTTAATCAATCGATTTTATCGCACTTCTATGATCACCGTCTGATTACTTCTAATTGTAAATTCACTCTTTAAGTTCACTGGCTTTTGAGGAACGACTATCGTTGCAGCGCTTTCCAAATCAATCACCTCCGCAAACTTCTCAAAATCCAACCTCACCTCTTTTTCATTTTTATTAAACAAAACCAAAACCGACTTCCCTTCATAAGTACGCACATAAGCATACACTCCGTCCTCTGGCGCAAATTGTATCAAGTCTCCATAGTGAATGACGGCTGATGTTTTTCGCCAGTTGAGTAATTGAGTTACAAAGTTTTTAATATCCTTCTCCTGAGCAGAAAGTCCTTCTCCTGTAAAACCATTTTTAGCATCACCTTTCCAACCTCCTGGGAAATCGGTTCGGATAATACCATGATCTCCTGGAGCGGATTTATTGTCCATTGCGATCTCCGTTCCGTAGTAAAACTGGGGTATACCGCGCATAGTCGCCATATAGACTAAGCCCATTTTAAATAAGTCAACATCCTGACCGACCTGCGTGAAAAAACGATCCATGTCATGGTTGTCTGGGAAGATCACCAGATCTTTTGGGTGACTGTACAAAAAGTCATTGGCCAACATTTCATAGAGTTTGATCAGGCCAGTATTCCAACTTTCTTTTTCATCACTCAGCGCATCGGAGAGCGCATGCTGTATCGGAAAGTCCATCACCGTCGGTAGACAAGATGTGTAGCCATCATGATTCACTTTGTCTTTTTGCCAATAGGAAACGATCGCCGGATTGACACTCCACTCCTCTCCTACTATCGTGAAATTTGGATATTCATCCATCACCGCGCAAGTCCAGTCGCTCATAAAATCTTTGTCAGGATAACAATAGGTGTCCATACGAATACCCGTTATTTTAGAGTACTCAATCCACCAGAGGGTATTTTGAATTAGGTAATCCGCCATCAGGTCATTGGTCTGATTGAGGTCAGGCATCGTAGGAACAAACCAGCCGTCGGAGAATTTCTTTTTGTCGTATTCAGAGGCGTATGGATCTTGGATGGTTTGCCTTTTGTGACTGGTTTGCACAAAGTCATTTTGATTGTTAATCCAGTCACT
Organism: Saprospiraceae bacterium; assembly: GCA_045105695.1. Taxonomy (GTDB): domain Bacteria; phylum Bacteroidota; class Bacteroidia; order Chitinophagales; family Saprospiraceae; genus CALGLS01. The sequence goes on from JBGCDT010000474.1 coordinate 4,948, forward strand.
GCTTGGCGGATCGAGGACAAACCAGTGCTTTGAACCTGAGTGATTTAGAATCATATCCATGATGACTTTCAGACCTTTTGATTTGGCTTTCGCTATAAATTTCACATAGTCTTCATTGCTTCCAAAACGTTTGTCTACTTTATAAAAATCGGTAGCGGCGTAGCCGTGGTAAGAGTATTTGGGCATGTCGTTTTCCAAAATTGGATTGAGCCAAATGGCGGTAAATCCTAAGTCTTTGATGTAATCGATATTGTCTTGAATACCTTTTAAGTCCCCTCCGTGTCTGCCTCCTTTATCTGCTCGGTTTAGTTTATCGGGCATATCTGCAAATTGATCATTAGAGGAATCACCATTTGCAAAACGATCTGGAGTTATAAGGTAAATCGCATCAGTCGTATTGAAGCCCTGGAGATCAGCAGCATTGGCTTCGCGCTCTTTTAATTCAAAATTATAAGTCTCTGCTAATTTCTTTCCTTCATAAAATTCCAGAGGAACAACACCAGGCTTTACATTCTCTTTCACTTTTAGGTAAACGAAAAGATAATTGTCATTCTCCGTTTTAACGACCTTCTGTAAATCGGCCAGATCGCTCTTGATGACCACGTTCCAGTTGGAAATATTCTTTCCATAGACCAGCACTTGAATCTCCGAGCAATTCATTCCGATCCACCAATTCGGGGGTTCTACTCTTTCGATAGATTGCGCTATGGATAGAATGGAAAATAGGAATAGACAGGTAAATGATAATACTCTTTTCATGACCTTCAAATTAGACTTTTACAAATGTGAGCAGAATTAAAAACCCAATCCCTAATGATTTGTTATTAGAGAAAAGTGAATTTCAGCAGACAATATATACACTAAGTTCCTTAGAGTGAACAATCTCTAGCTCTTTTCCGTATTGCCAGCTATACTTTTTTGAAAAAAAACTGTATTTTTACGAATCATTGGCAGAAAATTTTGCCAATCCCCTGTTTGCACTCCCAAGCTCAGATCAAGAAGCATTTCGCATTTGCGAAACACCCACACACTATTTTTTGACTCCGGTTATTATCGGATTTACATCGTACAGGATTCCGTAATGGAAACCAGACAGAACACCTTGAATTGTGAACAGACAGCTACTTCTATTCTTAGTATGCTATTTTCCTATAGCGTTACTGGCACAACTGCCCACTCCTGAATTAATTTTTCAGTCTGGCTTCGAGCCGGGTTCTCATTGCGTAGATCAGGATAATAACTCAGCGGACTTATCTGGTGTGGATGCCTCTTTGCCCTATGCAAATGACTGGGACACCAATCTCGATGACCATCCGAACATCGGTCATTTCCGTTTTCAATATCATGATGGTGATTCTACTGACCGTTTTGCTGATATCATGGTTGACCCAAATGATTCTGAAAATCATATCCTTCACTATCGCATCAGCGAACCTGACGGAGACTTTGGAAAAATACAGGCAGATGTTTATGACAATGTGGATTTCAGAAATATGCACCTCTCCGTTCGTCTTTTCTTACCAGAAGATTTTAACGCTTTAAAGGAAGCTCCTTTCGATTTTAACTCTATAAACCTGATGGACTTTTGGAACAACGCCACCTGGACAGGAGAAGGACGTCGTTTTAAAATGAGTTTGAATTTAGTAAAAACAACTGAGGCTGTTGACTCCCTTCACTTCAGATTCAGATCAAAAAATTTCGATGGTTCTGATGAAATTGTCTGGGGTGGTGTAAACGAAGACTTTGTTGTCCCTGTCGGTAAATGGATTAAACTTGATTTATATTTTCAGGAGGGAAATCGTTGTAAAGGTCGCTTTGTCGTTCGTGCAACAGTAGAAGGAGAAGCACCTGAGGTTTTATACAACATTAAAAATTGTACGACTCATCCATACGAATCTTCACCAGACGGTCTGGCGCACTTCAGTCCAATGAAGTTAAATGTCCAAGAAGAAATTATCAACTACCTCAATGACGCCGGACAAACCTTACAACTCCACTGGGACGACTTCACACTCTGGAAAGATTCTATCTACATCGATCCAGCAACAGATTATTCTGAAGAACTCACACTGACAACACAAAGCGAAGTAGATGCTTTCGCAAACGATCATCCAAATGTAAGCACCTTGTTAGGAAATCTGAATGTATGGTCTTCAGACATTGATCCAATTACGAACTTGGATGCTTTAGTCGGAATAGATAGAATCCAAGGAAATCTTGCCATTGAAAATAACAATAGTCTTACAAATTTACAGGGACTGAAAAATCTGTATGCAATTGGTGGAACGTTTGAACTAAAATACAACCCTGCCCTGATGGCTCTGGAGATGGATTCTCTGTCCTGCATCGGTAAAGACTTTCAGTATACAGGCAACGAAAACATCATCGATTTTACGGACTTGCAGAACCTCAACAGAATTGGCCGCCACTTAGAAATCCGTAAATCTGGTCTCGAAAATTTTGATGGTCTTGAACTCATCGAACGATTGGGTGGACGCCTGGTCATCGAAGACAATGACGAGCTGACTCAGACAGATGCACTCATAGAACTTCGGGATATCGTTGGTCAGCTTTCCATCACAGACAATGAAATACTGGAAGACATCAGCGGCTTAGAAAACATAAAAGACGGAGATATTGAATTCCTATTCATTAACAATAATCCAAACCTTTCGATTTGTCACCTGGAAAATATCTGTGAATATCTGGAAGATGGAGAACCTGCACAAATTATGAATAATGCCTCCGGTTGTAGCAGTATATTGGAGGTAAGTTCCAACTGCGGGTTTGCTGATGAAGACAACGACGGCTTCCCCTCAGCAATAGACTGTGATGATAATGATCCTGCTATAAACCCCACAGCTACAGAGATTTGGAACAATGACATAGACGAAGATTGCAATGGAATCGCAGAGGAAGAAGATGCAGACCAAGACGGCTTCAACATTCTGGAAGATTGCGACGACAATAATTTTAATGTAAATGCAGACGCAATAGAAGTTCTTTATAACGGCCTGGACGATGATTGTGATCCACTGACTTTAGATGACGACTTAGATCAAGATGGTTATCCACTGGCCTTGGATTGTGATGACAATGATGCTACTATAAATCCTTCTGCACCCGAAGTCCCTGGGAATGGCATTGATGAAAATTGCGATAATTCTGATGAGCTCGACGATTTGGATAATGATGGTTTTGATGTAAATCAAGATTGCGACGATAGCGATCCTAACATCAATCCTTCCGCAAATGAAATCCCTTACAACGGCATTGATGATGATTGTAATCCAAATACGTTGGACGATGATTTCGATCAAGATGGCTTTCCATTAGCTGATGATTGCGACGATAATGATCCAACTATTTATCCTTCTAACAATGAGATTCCGTACAATGGTATTGATGATGATTGTGATGCCAATACTCCAGACAATGACTTGGATCAAGACGGCTTCCTCTACCCTGCGGATTGCGACGACAATAATGAAAATGTAAATTCCAGTCAGACGGAGATTCCATATAATGGTCTAGATGATGATTGTAATCCAAATACACTGGACGATGATTTTGATCAAGATGGCTATGGCCAAAACGAAGATTGTGATGATGACAACCCTGACATAAACCCTGGCGTTTCTGAAATTCCTTACAATGGTATTGATGATGATTGCGATCCAACAACACCTGATGTAGACATTGACCAGGATGGATATTTAGCTCCTGAAGACTGTAATGATTTTAACGAAAGTATAAATCCTGGGATGGTAGAAATTCCAAATAATGGAATTGATGAAAACTGTGATGGCCTGGACGGAATAGTTGATCTGGATAACGATGGCTACATGAATGATGTAGATTGCAATGATGCCAATCCAAATATAAACCCTGGTGCAACCGAAATCCCCTACAATGGATTTGACGATGATTGTAATCCGCTTACTTTAGATGACGACTTAGATCAAGATGGATTTACAATAAACAACGATTGTGACGATACCAATAACAATATACACCCGAATGCAATTGAAGTGGTATACAATGGTATAGACGATGACTGTGATCCACTGACTTTGGATGACGATCTCGATCAAGATGGTTTCCTTTTAGCAAACGACTGTGATGACAACGATTCAACGATTCATCCAGGAGCTTCAGAGATTCCTTACAACGGAATTGATGAAGACTGCAACAGTGATACTTACGATAATGACCTGGATCAAGACGGCTTTCTATATCCAGACGATTGCAATGACATTAATGAAAATATAAATCCAGGGAATGTGGAAATCCCTTATAATGGAATAGACGACGACTGCAATACCGCTACACTTGACGACGATTTAGATCAGGATGGTTGGCCACTAATTGCAGACTGTGATGACGCTAATCCAAACATCCACCCTACTCATACAGAGGTTGTCTACAATGGTATAGATGATGATTGTGATGACCAAACAGCTGATGATGATCTGGATGGAGATGGCTACATTCTAGTGGATGATTGTCATGATAATGATCCAAATATAAATCCAGCCGCATTAGAAATTCTCGATAATGACATAGATGAAAATTGCGATGGTGCAATGGACAAAACGGACGGAAGTCATTTACTTCCTGGCGTTTATCCAAATCCTTCCAATGGTCAAATTACTGTCACTGGTCTAAAGGGCATTGAGATGCACGTTCGAAATATCGTAGGAGATGATATTCTTCAGACGATTATGATTAACTCCGACCGAGCGGAAGTCGACCTCAGCCACCTGCAAGAAGGTATCTTCGTTTTAAGTTTCCTGACTGATGAAGAATTCATTTCTATGAAAGTCGCAATATTTGAAGATTAGTTTTTAATTTCGCGATGAAGAGGAAAACAGGATGAACATGTTTCCTTGAAGAATGTTATTTGTTTGGGAAAGAGACAATTCAATTTCGTCCAAAATTATTTGTCAAACGCGTTGCAATATGTTGTAAGCATACTGTTATCCTTTCTCAAAAACACTAAACCTTGTCCATTCAGTCAAAACATCATATCTGAGCAATGAGTATTAGAAACCTACAACCTGCTTCCCTTTGGAATCACTTCGCCGATTTAAATGCCGTACCCAGAGCTTCTAAAAAAGAAGAACGTGTCATTCAATTTATTAAAGACTTTGGCGAAGGGCTAAGTCTGGAAACCACCATCGACCATATTGGAAATGTCATCATCAAAAAACCAGGAACCTCTGGTATGGAAGATCGCACAACTATAGTGATGCAGAGTCATTTAGATATGGTTCATCAGAAAAATTCCGATACGAATTTTGATTTTGACACGCAGGGAATCGACATGTATTTTGAAGACGGTTGGGTCAAAGCCAAAGGCACAACTCTAGGAGCTGACAACGGAATTGGAGTAGCAACCATCATGGCCATACTTGCTTCCACAGATATTCCGCATCCGCCAATCGAGGCGCTCTTTACCATAGATGAAGAAACCGGGATGACCGGAGCACTTGAACTAAAAGGTGGAATGCTCGATGGAAAAATTTTGCTAAACCTCGATACAGAAGACGATAGAGAATTGACCATAGGTTGCGCAGGCGGAATAGACATCACTGCCAAAGGAACTTATAAATCGGAGCCCATCAACTTCCGACACCGTGCTTTCCGTCTAACCGTAAAAGGACTCAACGGTGGCCACTCTGGAATGGACATCCACAAGGGATTAGGCAACGCTAATAAATTGCTTAACCGATTGCTGTTCAGTGCTACTCAACAATTTGGTATCCGTCTACATGAAATCGAAGGAGGAGGATTGCGAAATGCTATTCCAAGAGAAGCTTACGCAATAGTTGTGGTTGAAGAAGAATACGAAGATGCTTTTCGACAAGCCATAGCTCTGGAAATTGAAACGCTAAAAAAAGAATATACGACGACTGACCCTGAGTTGGAAATCCTATTGCACTCTTGGGAAAGCCCTGAATCCATTTTGACAAAAGATTTTCAGGCCAGTCTGCTACGCGCAGTTTATGCTTGCCCGAATGGTATATACAGAATGAGTCCTGACATTGAGGACTTGGTACAGACTTCTAACAACCTTGCTCGCGTGGTCGTTATGGACGAAGCGTATACTATTCTTTGTCTGACTCGGAGTTCTGTGGATTCTGAAAAAATGGATTTGGCTTATGCTATCCAAAGTGCTTTTGAATTACTAGGTGCTGATGTTTCTTTCAGTGGTGACTATCCAGGTTGGATGCCAAAACCAGGTTCTAAGATTGTAAAGCTGATGAGTGGTTTATATCGCGAAATGTTTGATGATGAACCAGATGTGAACGCTTGCCATGCGGGCTTGGAATGTGGCATCTTAGGAACGAATTATCCAGAAATGGAAATGATTTCTTTTGGTCCGAATATCAGAGGAGCGCATTCGCCAGATGAGCGAGTGGAGGTGAAGTCTGTGCAGAAGTACTGGGGCTATTTGCTGGAGACGTTGAAGCGGATTTAAAAAACTACTACTCTTTGCTCGGGGAATGCTGAAGCATTCTTCCGAAACAGCTCGCGACCTCCTGGCCGCTTTGATGATATAATAATTAGACTTCGTGAACTGCATGCAAAGGATGCTTCAACATCCTGCAAACGCATTGGTTCTAACTACCACAAAGGACACAAAGTCACACAATGTTTTTTCTATTACATGGAATACTTCGTGTGATTTTGTATCCTTTGTGGTTCATTAAGTCCCCACAAATCCACCCACCATCTCCACCACCTTAGGATCCTTCACCATTTCAAAATGCCCATAGCCTTCCGTCACCACAAACCGTATATCCTTCCAACCAGCAGCAACACGCTCTGAGGAACTAAAAGGTACGATTCGGTCTCCTTTGTCATGAATTAACATCGTCTTTTCTACGTCAACTTCATCATATAACTTTGCGATGTCGATGTCTTCTATTGGAATTTCTAACAATGACTTTACAATTTTGTAAAACTCATCTTCCATTGTTTTTGGAGCGCGAATGAGTTTTAGAAAATCTTCCATAGCCCCAATCATTCTGGAGGGGCTGGCGATAAGTACCAGACGTTTCAGCCTTCGGGTTTGCTGCAATTGGCTAAGTGCATACACCGTCGAGGCACCACCAAAAGAATGGGCAATGATTCCCTCTACGCCACCGATCTGATTGATGATGGCTTTTATCGCTCCTGCGAATTCTAAGAGGTTGGTTTGCTTTCCTCCGGAGTTGCCATGAGCTGGGGCATCAAAGGTGACGACTTTGTAGCCCTTCGCTAGTAACGTAGGAACAAAACTTCTGAGCGCAGTTCCTCTGGACTCCCAACCGTGGACGAGCAGAATATTCTTGGTACCACTCCCCCATTCGTAGCCTTTTAAGATTTTGCCTTTGAACATGAATTCAAAGACTCTGGCTTCTTCCATGATGCGGTCAGAGACTTTATGCTTTGCTCTTCTTCGTGGGGTAGAAAATAATTTGATGGCTTGCTTGGCCGCCGCCTTTGGAAACAAGGGGCCAAAAGTAGAGAAGGCAAAACGGATTAGTTTAAGATACCAAGGGTACTTTGGCGTTTCGTCAATGATCTTTTTGGCAGTTGTCTTACCTTCCTGATTTTCTCTTCTGAGGTATTCTCTATTTGCAATTGTTTCTATCATGATGTTTTGGCTTTGAGTATAAATAAACCAATCAGTCTTTTGGTATTAACTTGTTTTATACAACTATACTTTTGCTTCGTCAATCATTTCTAATAGTTGACCGGCCATGGCATTGAAATGTTCTACGTTCTTATGAATCCGGGAAAGGAGGATACCACCTTCCAGCGTACCTATGAATCGGGTAGCAAATAAGGCCGTATCTAGCTCCGTTTTGATCTCTCCATTTTCTTTTCCCTTATCTACCGTTCTGGAAATTCCATAATGCCAGTAGTTCATGGCTTCTACAACCTTTTTACGAAGTGCGGGGATGTTATCATCTGCTTCAATAG
>JBGCDT010000475.1:0-11177 GCA_045105695.1 Saprospiraceae bacterium
GAATCTGATGATGCCAATCATGAGAAAGATATGCGGGAAAACATCTTACCTATTTTAGAATTATTCAATATTGATTTAGTGCTGTATGGCCATACGCATAATTACCAGCGCTCTTTTTTAGTGAAGAATCACTACGGCCCATCTAACACTTTTGATCCTTTGACAATGACAGTGGATGATGGTTCTGGGGTCTTAGCAGAAGAAGCTCCTTATGTAAAACTAAATGAAGACAAAGGTGCTGTCTTTATCTGTTTAGGAAATGCTGCGAAAGAGGAAGGTGAACCAGAGGAAGATCTTCAGCATCCGACAACTTTCATTGGTAGAGATCTATTGGGTTCAGCCGCTCTGGAAATCAATGGTCCTCAATTGGATTTTAAATTCATTCTGCAAGATGGAACAATAGAGGATCATTTTACCATTCTGAAAGAAGTAAATCCACTTACGGTTTCTATCAATTCTCCTTTGAATAATGCGCATTTTCCAACTTTGCAAAACATTACCATTTCTGCTTCGGCAGATGATCCAGAAGGAAGCGTTACGCAGGTTGCATTCTATCTAGATGGAAATCTAATTCATAGTGATCTTAGCTATCCTTACACTACAAATTGGCATCCACTACACGCCGGTTCTTATACTATAAAAGCCGTAGCGACAGATAATGAAGGCTTTACTAAATCAGCGACGCATTACATTACGGTTGGTCAAACCACCAATGCCTGCGCACTCATCACTCAGGAAACAGATGATGCCGAACAGCGAGAGAACGGCTCCATTAATCTGACTAGTGGAGATCTAGAATTGGTAACAGATGGCAACAGCAACCAAGTGGTCGGTCTGAGATTTAATAACCTGATGATTCCCAGAGGAGCTGCTATTTCAGAGGCTCATCTAAACTTCAAAGTAAAAGACAATACTAACGAAAATCCTTGTCTCTTAAACATCTTTGGACAAACTGGTAACAATACAACTACATTTTCAGCAAACGAAAACGACATTTCCAACAGACCAAAAACTAACAATAGTCTTACATGGAACCCAAATGACTGGGGACAACAATACTCCAATCAATCTAGTGTAGATATAGGCGCTATTTTACAAGAGATTGTACTACAAGATAATTATTTAGAAACGCAATCAATCGTCTTAATCATAGAAGGGGTCGGAAGCCGGAGAGCCATCTCTTTCGATCAAGGCGATGGTTCTAATGCGCCGGAACTCTGTGTGATTTACGATGCGAATAATTGCCTGGACTCTGACTTTGATGGCGTTTGTGATATAGATGATGTTTGTCCTGGAGCACCTGACCCAGGTCAGTTTTGCAACGATAACAATCCAGGGACGTTCAATGATGTAGTCGCCAGTAATTGTATTTGCAAAGGAACCTCTTATGATTGTCCAGATTTACAAGCTCAGATTGGCTGGGCTTGCAACGACGGAAACAACGGTACTTTCGATGATAAAGTAAATGCCAATTGTGAATGTGTAGGTATTCCATATGATTGTCCGAACTTGCAATTACAGTTTGGAACAGCCTGCAATGATAATAATTCTGGAACCTTCGATGATCTTATCACGGAGGATTGCGAATGTGAAGGTACTCCTTACGACTGTCCAGATTTGCAATTGCAATTTGGGACACCTTGTAACGACAACAATGTGTACACGTGCCATGATGTGATAACTCAAAATTGCGAATGTGCAGGGACTTCAGTACAAGACACACAAACTTTAACCAGTCAAATCGATCAAAGCTCTGACGATGCAGAAGAAAAATCCGACGGATCGGTTAGCACGACAAGTAGTGACTTAGAATTAATATATGATAAATCCGATCAGATTATTGGTCTTAGATTTAACAACCCTGGAATACCAACAGGGACCCTTATTGAACAAGCCTATATTCAGTTTACTGTTGATGAAAATGAAAATTCAGATTTTTGTGAATTAATCATCTTTGGAGAACGAAGTACATCCGCTGCAACATTCAGTTCTAATGCTAACAATATATCTACAAGAGTCAAAACCAATGCAAGTGTAAGCTGGTCGCCAGAAGAATGGGAAGACGTAGGAGATCAAACCACTGATCAACGAACGCCTAATCTTGCGGCTGTTCTCCAAGAAATAATTAATCTCAATGGCTATCAAACCAGCTCACCGTTTTCTATCGTAATAGAAGGCGAAGGAAAACGGGTTGCAGTGTCTCATGACAAAAGTAGCCAGGATGCTCCAATATTGTATATCACCTATAGCTCCTCTTTGGATGATGAAGATGGAGATGGTATTTGTGATGATGAAGACCAATGTTTCGGAGCAGAACCAGGCAGTCCTTGCAACGATAACAATGCTCTTACATACAATGACATGGTGGATGCTAATTGTAACTGCCAGGGAACACTCTATGATTGTCCGACGCTACTGAGTAATATTGGAGCAGCATGTGATGATGGTAACGCTAATACTTTCAATGATTTTGTCAACTCCAATTGTGATTGCGTAGGGTCTCTTTTCCAATGTCCTGAGTGGAACGCAAATATAGGTGACAGTTGTAATGACGGTAATCCTCTGACAACAAATGATATTGTAAATAGTAACTGTGACTGCATCGGTCAACTACCTGTGTTAACAGAAACCTGTATCAGAATTAGTAACAACACAGATGACGCTGAAGAAAAATCTAACGGTAGCTGTTCTTTTGGAAGCTCTGATTTAGAATTGGTTTCTGACAAAGGAGACATTCAATTGATCGGTTTACGATTTAGAAATATTGGGTTGCAATCTGGGAGTATTATTGAGTCTGCTTTTGTGCAATTTACAGTTGACAAAACAAATAATATTAATCCTTGTCAATTGATGATTCGTGGTGAGTTACGACCTAATCCAGAAACATTCACTTCTTCAAAGAATGACATTAGTGATCGTCCCTTGACCAATGCGAGTGTAAGCTGGTCTCCTGAAGAATGGGAGAACAATGGAGATGCGGGTACAGCGCAGTTGAGCACTGACATCGGTTCTATCCTCCAGGAATTAGTCAATCAGGAAGGCTTTGATGAGAACAGTGCTATGGTATTAGTGATCTCAGGAGAAGGACTACGTCAGGCCGTATCATTTGACGAAAGTGAAGAGGAAGCACCAGAGCTTTGCATCAATAATTATGAACCACAGAGCAGTGCGACGATTCATAGCGACATTACAAAACCAAGCGACAAAACCATATCAACTCCGCTTCTCAGCGAAATAAAAGTCTATCCGAATCCCGCTAAAACAGAACTTAAAGTAGCCTACCATACGCCCACTGAAGGAATGACTCTGCTAAGGATCACCGCTCCAAATGGTCAACTGCTATCAGAACAATTGTACCGCATGCAAAAAGGAGAAAATCGGACAACGATTGATGTCTCTAATTTGCCTAATGGTGTATATTTTCTAACTTTGTGCTCGAATTTAGAACATAGAATCGCTAAATTCCATATTCTAAAATAAGCCGTTTATTAATTGTCGATGGGCTAGAGCCAGTATCAATTCCCATTTTCTTAGCAACAGTTCAAAACCTAACATTCCAGCTCCCATTACCGTATACTCGTTTATGTTGTAAAAAGAATTCAAATTCAATTTTCTTTTAATTCACAAAAAATCATTATCCACAAATAAATGGTTAACAGTGATTTACCTGATAACACCGTATAATTCGGCCTTAATTTTGAATGTCTTTATACTACTTTAAACAGATTACATATTACTAGACTTTATTCTACTCAAGTTCGTATAAACGACCAGTAAGCGGACCCCCGAACAAAGTCTACTACACCTAAAGATATTTTTTCCCAATGAGTAAAAAAGCAATTGTAACCGGAGGAGCCGGATTTATTGGTAGCAATTTAGTTGATGCGCTGATTGCAGCAGGTTGGCAGGTAACGGTCCTTGACAACTTCGATCCTTTTTACGATGAATCTATCAAGCGAACAAACGTCAGCAGCTACATCAATCATCCTAATGCGAAATTGATTGAAGTAGATATCCGAGATTATAAAGCATTAGAAGAATCACTTACAGAAGATTATGATGTGATGGTTCATCTCGCCGCTAAAGCAGGTGTCCGTCCCTCTATTCTAGACCCTGTACTTTATCAGTCTGTAAATGTTCTGGGTACTCAAAACTTACTGGAACTGAGTAAGAAATTAGGAATCAAGCAATTTGTCTTTGCTTCTTCCAGTAGTGTCTATGGTGTAAATCCTGAGGTGCCTTGGTCAGAGGATGATTATGTTTTGCAACCGATCAGCCCTTATGCGAGTTCTAAGATCAGTGGGGAGCTACTGGGGCATGTTTACTCAAAACTATACGGCATCCGATTCATTGGTTTGCGTTTCTTCACGGTTTGCGGACCGCGTCAACGTCCCGATTTGGCTATTCATAAATTTGCCAAAAAGATCATGCAAGAAGAACCGATCCCCGTTTTTGGAGATGGTAGCACTCGACGTGATTATACTTATGTAAAAGATACTGTAGCTGGAATTATCAGTGCAATGGCTTACGAAGGAAGTGAGTACGAGATTATCAATTTAGGAAATAACAGAACCATCACTTTGAGTGAAATGATTGCTACGATTGAAAACTCTTTCGGTAAAAAAGCGATCATCAATCGTATGGATATGCAACCAGGTGATGTTCCTAAAACATTCGCCAATATCGAAAAAGCAAAACGGTTGCTCAATTATAATCCAACCACGCCATTTGAGACAGGCATTGATTTGTTCCGTGACTGGTTTTTGGAAACGCAGGTGACAGTTGGCTAAACTAAAATGGTGAATGATTGAATAATGCTAAAAGAAAGAGCATTTGCTCATTAGAAAAACTACTACAAATCCAGAACAGATGATAAAAAAACAAAACCTACTCCTTCTTCTGGCCGTTCTTTTCCTCTTTCAGATGCAGTCCTGTGTAAAATACAAGGAACTGGTTTCGCTGAATAGAAAAGACAATGCAGAGAACAAACGCAGTGGGCAAGTACTATATGAATCTGAGGTGTACCCCTATCAGTCACATTTGTTGAGACCATATGATCAACTTATGATTAAGGTTAATGCAAATGAAGGAAGCACGGAGCAATTCATTAACAGAGAGAATTCTTACACCCGAGAAATACGTTTTGATCCTCCGGCTTTATATTTCAATAGTTACATCGTGGATGAAACAGGCTACATTTACCTTCCTGAAATTGATTCTGTTTATGTGAAAGATTTGACCGTTCGCCAGGTCAAACAAAAGCTTGATCAAGCTTATAAAGAATATTTGAAGTATGCTTCTACTTCTGTCAAATTAGCAAATATGCGTTGTACTGTTATTGGAGAAGTGAATCAACCAGGGGTGCAGTTTTTCTTTGCGGAGAAAACGACTTTATTAGATGCCATTGGAATGGCTGGAGATTTTACAGACTTTGCCAGTCGTAAAAATGTAAAATTAGTTCGAACGCTTCGCAATGGAAATACCAAAACAGCTTATTTAGATTTGACTACTTATGAATTTGTACATACAGAGTTTTACTATATCCAGCCAGATGATATTGTATATGTAGAGCCAGTGAAGGCGAAATCTTTTGATGCGAGTTCAAAAGCGATTGGAGTTGTTTTTTCAGCAATTTCTACTTTGGCTTTGATTGCGAATTTGATTTTGCGCTAAGCGATATATTTGTAAACATAAAAATGCCCTTTGAGTCAATTTGATTCAAAGGGCATTTTTCTTTTACTTATCAGTTCTTTAGCCAGCCGTTGTGAGGGAATACAATTTAAACAAACCGGAAGCTACTTCTACAAATTGAAAAGTAACGGTTGACTCGGTTTGATTTGGCTTTCCTTCGTTGTAAACATAATTCACCAAAAAGGTTCTGATTTTTTTATTCGTAGGTACGTTGAAGCGATCTGCTATCTCTTTTTTTTGAGTAGCGTACTCTGACATGTTTTCTGTTTCCGCAATAACAGATCTAGTTTTTTCATCAAAAATCTTTTGGTAAAATAGCGCAAAATTTTCCTTAGTCACTAGTTTTCCTTTATTGAATACGTCAGACCCTTTCAAGGGGAACTCTATATGACTAGCAATTTTATCAATATTTTGTGCCGCCACAGCAGCCTGGAAGTCTGTCCAGAATGCTTTCCAGAGATCAGGTTTCTCTACAGGTTTTAATGATTCTTGGTTCTCTTTTTTTACAGGAGGCCTGATGACGGTATCCTTTTCCTTTGGTTCTGTAGAACAGCTAAAGAGGCATAGCAAAGCGAATAAAATAAACTTACTTTTCATTTGTAATTGTATTGTTATGTTTTCATAAAAGCCCCTTCTAAAAAGGAAAGGGAATTTTCCAAATATAGAAACTAAGATCTATAGACAATAAAGGTAGTAATATGTCAACGAAGCCAAGGGAAAATCCTTTAGATAATAAATATTAGTCCTTCAAAATAAATCCACTCTTCTGAGGGTACATAACCATAGGTTTTGTACCTTTATTACTCCAAGCACACTATCCCTACCTACAACGTGGTATATAACACATCTCGTTGATAATCATCTGTTTAAACCGAAACAGAAATTCAAACTTTAATAATAAAATTACTTTTACCGATTACATGGCATTGTACTGCTTTGTATTCTATGGTAAACAATAAAAACAGAACGAACCAATGAAATTTTCTGTCCTCCAACTTAGTCTAGCTATTTTATTAGCATTGCTAAATCCGCTATTCGCGCAAGAATCAACGACCTATAGCTTAGAAATCCACTCTATTATTTCGGAATATGGAAACACCTTGGGGCCTGTTGTAGACCATAGTGTAAAAGCACAATGGCCTGATTGGGAAAAAGTAACTTCTGGTGAAGGGGACTACCATATCAAAGTAGACTTCATAAAGGGCTTGGAAGCAAAACAATATCATAGAGAAAAAGTAAACCGTCGCCAATACATCTACGACGTAAAGTATTCAACACCTGGTTATGCTGCAGTTGTAAAAAATAAAAATGGAATGACCATACTTCAAAAAAGTTATGGTGATGAAATAGCTTTTAGTCCTTTTGGCGCAGATGATAATTATGCTTCTCCTGACACCTTGGCTGATTCCTGGAAATTACATAGAGAGACTTTTTATGAAATCGAGGAAGCTAAATACAACAATGTAGATGCATTGTTAGCAGATCTATCCGAAATCATGGAAAGTGGAGAATTCCCTATTATCGAATCCATAGAAAGTGCACTAACGGAAGTCACCGAACCAGTTCCAAGTAAGCCAAAAGCTGAAGAAGAAAAAGAGGAAGTTGTACTTGCTTTTGCAGAAAAAGAAACCAATGTTAAAAATGATAACAATACTTCTACAGAAAATACACCCGTAATCAGTCCTGAGAAAATAGAGCAAAAAACAGAACTACCAGAAACACCTAATGATGATTCGGAGATTGAGGAGGCCCCCACTTTCGTAGCCCCTTCTTTGGAATCTCCAGAGACCTACACAAAGCCGGAAGAGGTGAAAGAAACTATAAAAGAAGAAATTACAAAAGAGCAAAAAGAAGCTAAAATAGATCCTGACACAGGTAGAGTCGCTGGAGAAACACCCCCTGCCCCTGAACCACAGCGAAGAAAAACAGAAACACCAGAGATCTCTAATGATGATTCGGAAAGCGATAATGCTCCTACATTCACTGACACCTCTGTGGAATCTCCAGAGACCTACACAAATCCGGAAGAAGTAAAAAAAACCATAAAAGAAGAAACTGTAGCAGAACAAAAGGAAGCTAAAATAGATCCTACCACCGGCAGAGTCGCTGGAGAAACACCTCCTATTCCTGAACCACAGCAAAGAAAAACAGAAGCCCCATCAACCATCGTCAAAGAGGAGAAACAAGCAGAAACCGATGAGGATCGCGAAGCTCGCCTCGCCCGAATCCAAGCAGAGTGGGATCAGATGGAAAAAGAAGAGGAAGAACAAAATAAAAAACCACGGGTTCGTTATTTCCGACTGGGACTTCGAACATTAGTTCCTAATTTAGCAGGTGGACATGGTGAAATTGTACTTCCAATCTTAGATAATAGAATAAGCTTAGTTGGAGATTTCAGTCAATTTAATTTTGGCAAACTCATAGATCCATTCCTTACCGGTGAAAGTAGCGTTGATAATATTGATGTCGTTTACCGATATTATTCCGTTGGAGCTAATTACTATTTCCGCAAAAAATATGCAAGAGGTTGGTACCTCGGTGGTTCTTATCTGAAAGGACTGGTTAAAACGGACGTCCAAGAAAACGGAGAAAACAGTGTTGGTGGGCAGGTAGATCTTGATGCTGGAGCTTTGCGCTTTGGCGTAACGACTGGACGTAAAACATTTTTCTTTGGTTTTGAAATCGGAGCAGCTGTTCCCTTAGGAAAAGTAGAAGGTGTTTTTTATACCAGGACGGATGGGGAGTTTGAAGGGGAGGTGATTAATGAGCGGATACCCGTGTTGCCGATTTTGAATATTACGTTGGGGGTGGCGTTGTAAGTCAATACCGAATCCCAAATCCAATTCCAATCTGCAAATACCGCACATTGATATTGGTATCTAACGTAAAATAATTCGAGGCGTAAATCATTTCTGTTGACAACAAGCTGTAAGCAGCGGTAGGCTCAACAAAACAACGTTGACCTTTAATCTTAAACTCTGCACCAAAACTAAATTGCAGCATCAAATTATTATTCTCTGACGCATACTCAAGCTCTTCATAACTCAGATCACTAGGTAAGCCACATTCGTAAAAAGTCTTACGGTCTGTTCCCTTTATGTTGTGTAAAAATTCTGCAGATACTCTAGTATAAAACGAATTTCCATCCTCTCCAATGAGGTTCAGCTTTGCTCCTATTGGAATTCCCAAGTACCACAAGTCTGAAACGTATTCTACAAATGACCTTTCAATTCCAGTAAAATTCCCATCTGAATCATAGTAACATCCAAGGTCTAAAGAATTGTCATTGAAGTTCAATCGATTTCGATGCAATGCAAAACCAGTTTGAATGGTTAATCGTTCGTTTACAGAAAAGAAAACATCTCCGTAGATACTATAATTGAAAGAAGACTGAAAAAGTAACATACTTCTATTTTCAATATCATTTGAAGGCAATAAGCTGCTGTGCTTTAATACCACAGTATATCCTAAAGACCATTTATCTGGTTTAGCGAGAGTCAGCGTATCACTCTCCATTTGCGCAAACAAAAAGAAAGGAAACAAAATCAGTAAAGAACAGTGGAGTAACGATTTCAAGAATTGAGTTTTACACTTACCAATAAGAGCCTTCTAAAAATACGGAAATCAATTTGTTTTATTTTTCTAATAGACTAGATTTAACTTTAGCACGACCAAAGTAATTCATGCTTTCAGCTAAACGCTATATGAAAACACCTTTTGAATTTAGTACTTCAGAGGAATCATCCTTCCTCATATTTTCCCTAACTTCACCCCAGATATACGACTCCCTCCATTGTATATCTCTTTATCAAAAAACTAAAAATAAATTTGACTCACACATGAAATTTAAACTGCTCCTATTCCTCTCTTTTCTTTCTATAACAATATGTGCACAAAAGATAGATGTCTCTAAACTAGAAGGTTTAAAAATCCGAAACATCGGTCCTGCCGGTATGAGTGGACGAGTCACGGCCATAGATGTAAACCTTAGCAATCCTCAAATCATATTTGTCGGAACGGCCTCTGGAGGCGTTTGGCAAACAGAGAATGGCGGTATCTCCTGGAAACCTGTTTTCGATGAAGCCCCCGTACAGTCTGTTGGCTCCATCGCCATCAATCAAAAAAATCCAGCGGAAATCTGGGTTGGTACGGGTGAAGGCAATCCCAGAAACTCACACAACAGCGGCAACGGTATTTACAAAAGTATAGACGGTGGAAAAACATGGATGGACATGGGACTTAAAAAAACCAAACTCATTCATAGAATCATCATCCACCGTGACGACCCGAATACGGTCTATGCAGGTGTGCTCGGTTCTGCCTGGGGGCCATCCAAACATCGTGGCGTTTACAAAACAACGAACGGTGGAAAAACATGGAAAAAGATTTTATACATCGGAGAAGAAGTGGGTGTCGCAGACATGGTGGTCGATCCATCGAATCCAAATAAGTTGCTGGTTGCCATGTGGGAATTTGGACGTAAGCCCTGGACTTTTAACTCGGGTGGAAAAGACTCCGGCATGCACCTCACTTACGATGGCGGGAAGACTTGGAAGAAATTAACCAACAAAGAAGGTTTACCTAAAGGCGATCTCGGTAGAATAGGTTTAGCTTTCGCTCCTTCAAAACCAAGTACGGTTTACGCGCTGGTCGAAGCTAAAGAAAATGCTTTTTATAAATCTACTGATGGTGGAGAGAACTGGAAGAAGATGGCAACAGATGATAAAATTGGAAACCGACCTTTTTACTATTCTGATATTTTCGTAGACCCAATCAATGAAAATAGAATCATCAGCATTCATTCTGTTATTACCAAAAGTGAGGATGGCGGAAAGACGTTTGAATCTTTTGTCGGTTGGAATATTCACCCTGATCATCACGCATTTTGGATTCATCCGACTGATCCTGATTTTATGATTGATGGAAATGATGGTGGTTTAAACATCAGTAGAGACGGTGGGAAAAATTGGCGCTTTGTAGAAAACCTTCCGTTGGCGCAATTCTATCACATTGATTATGACATGGATATTCCTTACAATGTTTGCGGAGGGATGCAAGACAATGGTTCTTGGGTAGGCCCGAGTGCCGTTTGGAAAAGAGGTGGTATTCGAAATGCAGACTGGCAGGAAGTTTTGTTCGGCGATGGCTTCGATGTAGCACTTCGACATGACAACTCGCGCTATGGTTGGGGAATGTCGCAAGGCGGTTACCTTAGTTACTTTGATCGTTTGACTGGGCATACGCAGTACATTCGTCCGGCGCATCCGGAGGGTGATATTTTGCGCTTTAGTTGGAATGCTGCTTTGGCAAAAGTTCCTGATACGGATTGTGGAATTTATTATGGTAGTCAATATGTGCATCGAAGTTTGGACTGTGGTCAAACTTGGGAAATCCTATCCCCTGATTTGACAACCAATGATTCTACGAAACAAAAACAAACGGAAAGTGGTGGACTGACAAAAGACGTAACTGCCGCTGAAAACTTC
>JBGCDT010000476.1:0-13596 GCA_045105695.1 Saprospiraceae bacterium
GCCTCACGAGGTCCATTGAGGCAGGCGCAAAGCTGGATTGCTCTCTGATCGAAAAAGAACTCGCACCGCCACTTCTAAGTGTCAGCGCGAGCTTTTTCTGGATTCATCCAAATTTATTATCCGTTTATCGATTTTCTAAAAGTTGTTGCTATCTTTATAGCATCTTTATGATATCATTTTAATATCACTAAATTAACCATCATGGAAAAATTGATCGAAAAGCCAATCTCTGGATACCTTATGTTATTTGTATTACTAGCTACTATTCTAGCTACTGTCTTTATACCTGCCAGTGGAGGAAGTCCTGCATTCCTGGGGCTTACCATTCCTTTGATTCCCCTGCTGATACGTGGATTTTTCATCGTCAATCCGAATGGATCGAAAGTGTTGACCCTTTTTGGCAAGTACGTCGGAACCGTAAAAGAAAACGGCTTCTTTTGGACCAATCCTTTTCATAGTAGACAATCAATATCGCTACGAGCGCGAAACTTTGACAGCGAGCGACTGAAGGTGAATGACAAACTCGGTAATCCAATTATGATTTCGGTTATTCTAGTTTGGCGAGTACAAGAGACTTACAAAGCTGCTTTTGAAGTTGATAAGTTTGAGAGTTTTGTAACGGTACAAACGGATGCAGCCGTAAGGAAACTAGCAGGGATGTACTCTTACGATAATTTCGATGACGAGCAATCAGAGATCACCTTGCGTTCTGGTTTGAACGAAGTCAATGAAGCATTAGAAAGAGAGTTGGATGAGCGACTAGCTATCGCTGGTATAGAAGTGCTGGAAGCGCGAATTGGTTATTTGGCTTATGCTTCTGAAATTGCTTCGGCAATGCTGAAGCGGCAGCAAGCGGAGGCGATTGTGTCCGCTCGTTTTAAGATCGTAGAAGGAGCCGTTGGTATG
Organism: Saprospiraceae bacterium; assembly: GCA_045105695.1. Classification (GTDB taxonomy): domain Bacteria; phylum Bacteroidota; class Bacteroidia; order Chitinophagales; family Saprospiraceae; genus CALGLS01. The sequence continues at coordinate 907 of JBGCDT010000476.1, forward strand.
GTAGAACTGGCTTTGGAATTATTAAACAAAAACGATGTCGTCGAACTCGATGAAGATAAGAAAGCAACCATGGTTAGTAATCTAATGGTGGTACTTTGTTCCGATAAGGATGCTACGCCGGTCTTGAATACGGGGACTTTGCATACCTAGTTTTTTTATGATTGAATTTTAATGATTGAATAAATGAAGGTTGAAGGATTGAATGGCACTCATTACGTAGACTCCGCGGATTCATGCGGTCGAAGGAACATTCAGTCCTTCATTTATTCGATCATTCGTTCATTAGAAAAACTATAAAACCTAAGAAATGCCTAAGAAAAAATTCGTCTTACGGGTTGATGAGGAGACCATGAAGCTTGTTGAGAAATGGGCGGCTGATGAGTTTCGTAGTGTCAATGGGCAACTGGAATGGATGATTACAAAGTGCTTGAAGGAGGAGAAGCGGTGGAAGAAACGGAAAGATAGTGGAGATGAGCAATAACATATTTCGTTAAAAAATTAATATTAGCTCCCAGGCTAACTGGAAAAAATTGCACCCTATGTTTACTTCACAAAAACTCCACTTTTAAATTGTCCAAATAGATATAGAAAACAGGAGCAAAGGTAAGTTGCAAATCATCTTCAGCAAGCTCTGTATATGGAGCAGTACACAACAATCGGTCATTCTCGAAATCCGCTTTCAAAACCGTAGGACCAAATAACCTTTCTGAACCTAAAATTTTAGGCCCTAGTGATTCCCACGGTCCTTCGATTGAATCAGACTTATAAATTCTCACTCCCTTGTCTACTTCAGAATCGGATTGTCCTTCATATAATCGATTACAAGTAGAAATGATGAGATAGTATAGTTTTCTTTCTTTGTCTAATAAAACCTTTGGAAGTTCTAGCTGTGTAAAGCTCTCCCCGTCAGGTACCATTACAGGGGGAAATAGTTTTTTGATTTTGTAATTGCCTCCTTCTTCTTTCAAAGTTGCTCTAACCAATGCCCCTTTTTCAAGACTAACCTTACCGCCCCAGAAGAGGTTGCTTTCTCCAGTGTGATCAACAAAGACAAATGGGTCGCGCCAGGCTAATATCGGTCCGTCACCTTCACCGTCGTTGCTCCCAAGATGCTCTGGTGCATCCAAATAATAACCTAGTTTAGTAATCTCTTCCCAATCCCTACGAGGCGATGACAGATCAGTATCTGCAATTTGATTTACAGTATAGCCGTCATCAGATGATGCCAGCATAATTTTTTGAAGAAAGTTATGTTCAGAGTCCACCGCTTCAATGCTTGTGAATGCCACTAACTTTCGACCACTTGGTAAGGGCTTAACTGAACCGCTCCAAATGGTGCGATAGCTCTCTTTATTTGGGAATGCAGCAAGATCAAGAAAACATCCTTCATCTTTCCAAGTTTTCCCACTATTCTCAGAAGTAAAATGCCTTATGTGAAACGGAACATTATTGCGATCATTTGGACTCAATATCGTACCATCAGGGTTAAAGCGAGAGACGGCTAAGCAATACAAATGCATGATCTCTGATTCTGTATAAGACCAAGCGTCCCATAGATATAGTAGTGGATGGCGAATACCATTTTCGAATATATTTGTATTAGCAGTAGGAATTGGCTGCATGATATTTTTTATGTTTATGGATATAAGTAACTGTATTTATGACTCCTGTAAATTACCCCTGAAGGTTTTCACCACGTCTTTCTAACAATTGTTCTTCAACATTTTTCATCGTCTCTCCGTCTAGTTTGTAAAAAAGCATTAGTATAGCTGTGAGGATAAAAAAGATGGCGGGGATGATATTCCAGGACATGTTGATGCCCTCTAAAACCATTTCTGTTTGAGGTAAATCTTTTACGAAACCATACCAACCCAGTATGTAGCCTGGTATTGCGCTTCCAACAGCTGATCCAAATTTGAGGGAGAACATAGAAGCGGAGATGGTCAGCCCAGCGCTATTATGGCCTGAAATAAATTCGCCATATTCAGAGCAGTCTGTATACATCGAAAAGAGCAATGTAATAATAACTCCAAAAGCAAAAATGCCAATAGAATAGGAAAACAGAATAGTCAGGAATTGATCTATCGGTATAAAGTAGGTCATGAAAATTGACCCCGCAAATAATAAATTCATTAAAATCATTAACCTGCGCTTATCTAAAAACTTCAATAAGTAAGGTGTGATCAAGGCCCCTAACAATTGTCCTACAAAACCACAGGTGATAATAAGTGTCGTGTGATCCATCCACCAAAGAACTTTCTCCTCTCCATACATCATATTGTATTTAGTAAAAAAGGCAGTGGAAGAGATTCTAGCAACTAAACCAACGACTATCAGAATACTACTCGCCGCTAAAATAATCCAGGAAGTATTTTTCATTAAAACATTTACATCCTCTCTAACACTCGTTTTATGTTTTACAGGTCGGATGCGTTCCTTGGTAGAGACAAAAGTGAAGAAGAACAGAAGTACGGATAAAATTGCGAAAAGAATAATAGTCAATCTAAAACCAAGCAGCTCGTCACCGCCCCCTAGGAAATCTACTAATGGTTTAGCAGAAGCCCCAATAACCAAAGTCCCTAATGAAGCAAATATAAATCTGTATTGCGTTGCTTTGGTACGTTCTTCAGATACTGGAGAAATAACAGCTAACAAAGCAGAATAAGGAACATTGATAGCTGTATAAGCCAACATGATAAGAGAATAGGATACATACGCAAATATCAGTTTGCCGCTTTGGGAAAGGTCAGGCCCTAAAAAAAGAAGATAACCCAAAAAGGCAAAAGGAAGTGCCATCCATAAAAGATAAGGCCGATACTTCCCCCACTTCGTTTCCGTTCGATCAGCAATCATACCCATAGCTGGATCACTTACTGCATCAATGATCTTGGTAACCAAAAACATAGTTGCTGCACCTGTGGGAGAAATCCCCCAGACATCTACATAATAATATAGAAGGAAGATATTGAAGAACCCCATGTAGAAGTTCGACGCCATATCTCCAACGCCATACCCTACTTTTTCTATAAATGATAGCGGTGCTGTATTTGAATTATTCTTCATGATTTGCTTTTTGAGCTATGAATTCCTGAACCATCTTTTCATCAATAGTAGGCGTTGCACCTGATTTGGTCGCAACCAAAGCTCCCATTGCGCAAGCGAATTTCAGACATTCTTGCCAGCCAACTCCTTGTGACATTTTGTAAAGAAAAGCGGCTAAAAAAGAATCCCCACTACCAACCGTATCTTTGACTTTTACAGAAAAGCTGTTTTGCTGAAATAAGGTTTCGTTATGTAAACAATAGGCTCCGTGCTTCCCTTGAGTCATAACGAGTGTGTCAATATTGAATTTGTTTTTCACCAAATCCATTTGGTCGGCAATTGTATTTTTAGAATCATACCACCCCGCTATTATATCAAGTTCGTCATCATTCAGCTTTACTATATTTGCTTTTTGCAAAAGAGATTCTATTTCAGACTGACTATAGAAAGGCGGGCGTAAATTGACATCAAAAACAGTTTTCTGTGCCTTCTCAATCAGCTTCTGTAACTGTACAAAATTATTATTGCTTCGGACAATCAGACTTCCAAATAATAAATAATCTGATTTTTTGACAACAGCCTTCTGCTCATTCTTTACCGATAAAAAATCCCATGCCACAGGCTTTACGATATCATAACTCGCGATCCCTTTTTTATCTAAAGTAACTTGTACCGTACTGGTATCAAATGTAAAATTTCTATGAATTAAATCTGTAGAAATTCCTTTTTGTTGAATAAACCGAAGTAATGATTCCCCAAGTTCGTCGTTCCCGACAGCACTTATTAAATGAGCATCCATTCCAAAATTCTTAGCATGGATAGCAACGTTCATCGGAGCCCCACCAGGTACTTTACCTGAAGGTAGCATATCCCAAAGGGCTTCTCCAAAACAAACGATAGAATGTGTGTTAGTCATTTTTTATCGGAAGAGATCAAGTGTAAATAACTTACCTAAAAGTAGGAAAGAGGGGCAGAGAAAATATCTCCCCCCTCTTTCTTATCAATTAAATAGTTGAATGAAAAAACCTATTAAAAACTATATCTAACAGTACCCGAAATTGATCTTCCAGTGATAGATCTTGCACGGACATAATTCACTTGTCCCTCGGTGATAGCCCCTTCTTCTGATTCCGTAATTCCGATGGTATCGAAAAGGTTATTAGCGTTTAAAGAAACAGTCAATCCTTTATACACTGCAACATTAATAAAAGCATTGACAGACACATAACCTGGCATTACTAATTCATTATTATCTTGTGCGAATGCGTCAGACTGACCAATAAGACTTAGACCAATAGAGTGCCCCTTAAGTGAGTAAGAAGGAATAAGATTGAACATTAAATCTGGCTGTCTTCTTGGCTTGTTTCCTTCGTTGTCTCCTGAAGAAATCTCTGCGTTAGTATAGGTCAATGCACCTCTTACATCAAAATCTCCAAAATCAAATGCTCCTTCAACTTCCACCCCTAGTGCTGTATAGTCATTTTCTATAACGGTCTGAGTAGTTGCTTCAAAGCCACCCTCTTCAGTAGTACCAGCATAGAAAGCTGTAATAAAGAGCCCACCTGTTTTAAACTTTTGCTTCCATCCTAATTCTCCCTGAGTAATGATGTCTTTTGGATTACCTACAAATAATGTAGAACTTCCAGGAGCTATAATTCTATCTGCTTTAGAAGAACCACCTTGGCTGAATCTTCCAAAAACAGCTTGGTTGTTATTTAGCTTATAATTCGAAAATACAAAAAAGGAAGGATAATCATAATCATACTGTACTGCGGCTGGTCGCGCATTATTGATAACAGAAACACTTTGTTCAATTGATGAAATAACACCATCATTATTTACGTCTACCGTTCCTTGAGTACCACCTGAAGACGAACCACTTACCCTACCAAAATCCCATCTCATGCTGGCATCAATATTCAAATTATCGTTTAATTCAATTGCAACCTGAGCGTATGGAGCAGAGACGTCATACTTAGTATCATATAGCTGCTGACAGCAATTACCCCAAACAGGAACACCGTAAGCAAATTTTCCATTCTCAGATAAAGCTGTCCCCTCGGAGTTTGTAATATCAATCAATCGAGCATCTTCTCCCTTGATTTCCATAAAGTAAGAATTCCAAAGCCAAGCCATATTAATATTTTGTTGCCCTTTGAAATACCCAGCTGATACTGTTATGTTGTCATTAATTGTTTTAGAAACTTTAGTATCACTGAAAAGCGTATTGAAGTCTTTCAATTCGGTATCGAACATATGAATCACTTGCGCTAGCTCTCCTCTAAATTCTTCTTTTTCACCATCTGCATAAGTCAAAGTTGCACCTGCTAATCCTGTAGTGTCTCCGATGGCACCTGCTATTGTTCCAAGCATGGCATCTGTGGTACCAGCCGCCGAAGGAAAGGGTGCTACAAATCGTCCTGAGTTATCAGAATAACGTGATCGACTCTCTACGCTCCATCCATTTCCTAGGTCAAAAGAAAACTCTGCTCCGATTGAATTACTCAATGCTCGCATTCCATCTGTTACATCCGCATTTCTACGCTCGCCGTCAGCTCCAATACCAAAATTAGTAAGTAAATGCACACTATGAGGAGTTCCTTGAGTAGCACTAAAGCCATCAATAGATTCCCAGGTAGGATCGTCATTGGTACCAGATACCGCTATTGGCATTGGCATGTAAGCCGTTGTTCTGTCATTCAGGTGTTTTAGATAAACGCGAGCATATCCGTTTTTGAAATTCTTAGTCAGATTTGCTTTTACCTGTCCGCCGTTGTTACCGTTGTAACCTGTCGTTCTTGGACCTTCACCTGTACGGAAGAATCCTCCAACGTGGAAGTTCAAACCATTGTCGCCGATGGGAGCGCCATATTCAAAATCAGATCTGAAAGAATTGTAATCCAATCCAAAAGTACTTCCGAAACTTCCACCTTCTACTGCACCTGTTTTGCTGATAAAGTTGATGATACCAGCAGGAGAGTTGGTTGCAAGTGTAGATGCAGAACCACCTCTGATGGCTTCTATCCGACCGACAGTTTGATCTGCTCTTAAGAATATATCAGAAGTCGCAAAAGCAATATCTCCAAACATAAAAACAGGAAGTCCATCTTCTTGTAGTTGTAAATATTTTGAACCACCCGCAGAAATAGGAATACCACGAACAGCAATATTTGTATTTCCATCGCCACCGGAAGACTCAGAACGTATTCCTGGTATCGTTCGGAATATTTCAGCAGTCGTACGTGGAGATGATTGTAAAATCCCCTCCGGTTTTAAAGTAGTAATAGAGACACTTGACTCTAACTTAGATTTGTTATTTGCAACACCTGTTACGATAACTTCATCCAAACCCAAGGCATCAACAGAAAGAACGAAATCTACTTGTCCAGCTGTTTCAACTGTTTGCTCGGTATCAGAAAAGCCAGTATAAGAAACAACCAAAGTAAATGGTGGAGCTTGATTGACTCTAAGATCATACGATCCATCTATATTAGTTACCGTTCCTACGTCAGGTGACTCTTTCACAGAAACTGTCGCTCCGATTAAGACTTCTCCCCTATTATCGGTAACAGTACCTGTTATGGATGTGGCTTGAGCCATAAGATCAGAAGCCAAAGAAAAGAATAGTAGTAGTGTAACTGAGAGTATAAGTTTTTTCATTTTTTTTGTTTTAAATGATTTAATTTCGTTTCAATACAGTAATGCAATTCTAGATTTTTTTTCTTTTTTAAAAAAATAGGAAATTTCCGCAAACGATTGCGGGATAGATTGTTGTTGGTAACTTTTTGAAATTTCTTATCTTGGGACAATGAAAAGAGTCACAATAAAGGATTTAGCCAGGATGCTAAACCTTGCAACTTCGACCGTTTCAAGAGCTTTATCTGACCATCCAGACATCAGTGATGCTACGAAGAAAAGGGTGAAAGAAGCCGCAGAAGAGTTTAACTATTCAACGAATGTACATGCTCGGTTTTTCAGGAAGCAGCATTCAGGTTTAATTGCGCTAATCCTGCCTGAGGTCAATATGTTCTTTACTCCTAATCTGATCAAAGGTATCAACAAAACGATAGCAGCTTCAAATTACTCTCTGATTACATTTCTTTCCAACGATAGTTATAAAAAGGAAAAAGAGATCATCAAACAATGCAGGAGCTGGGCGGTAGAAGGTGTGCTCATCTCCTTGTCCAGAGAAACCTATGACCTTGTTCATCTGGAATCACTTACCCGAGCGGAGATTAAATGTGTGTTACTAGATAAAGCTTTGGAAAGCAAACAATATCCTGCTGTAACAATCGATAGCACAGAGGCTAGTAGAAAAGCGGTTTCCTACTTAATTGAAAAGGGACATCGAAATATTTTGGGCCTCTTCGGAAACCCTAATTTCAATATCAGTCAAGAAAGAATAAAAGGTTATCAAAAAGCAATGGAAGAAAATGGTATACCTATCCAAAAAGAAAATATAGTATCCGTTGACAAAAGTAAAGATCTGGATTTTATCCTCCCTCCAATATTAAATCACAACAAAAAGTTAACGGCTATTTTTACGATGTCGGATGAGCTCCTTGCAAAAAGTTTATACCACATAAATATCCTTGGCCTATCTATTCCAAAAGACATATCAATTATTTCTATTAGCGACGGGGAGTATCCTTATTTAAAACACCCTCAGATTACTCATGTAAAAGACTCCGGCAATAGGATGGGTAAGACAGCCTGCAAACTTTTACTTAGTTTTATTTCCGAACCGATTAGAAGTCATTATTCTGGAGAGACAGTCTCTACTAAATTGGTGGAGCTGGGGTCTGTATGGCAAAAAACCTGAGACTCTTTTCCTGCCTGTCGTGATGTACTCCAACTTCTGATTTTGCAATTGCTTAATTGTTGCTCTTGAGTAGCTTGTAAGTGTATTGTTATAACTGAAGAAAAGCAACAAAATCAGGAGAAATAAAATCGTATTTATTTGCATTAAGTAATTGGACATAATTATGTTAACATAAAATGGAATTGGGTTTTGGATATGAACGAGGCATAAAACGTAGGCGATGTCTTAGCATCGGCGAGCCTGTCTACTCGGCGTAGCCAGGTAGAGCTTTATAACGAAGTTCAGATTCAAAAGACTTTTCATTTTATAGTAAATTTAATTTGTACAGTTACTTAATACTATCGAATTAGCCAAAATTGCCAGCAGAAGCTTTATGAAAATTAAAAGCTATAAAAATACTTTTTTAGAGAACTATTCGTGCTGTTTTAAATTCCATAGTATTGTCACTTGGAATGTATTTTGTCTTCAATTGGTATAAAGAAAGGCTTAGTAACAGACGAACCCGATTAACCCAAATAATAACACACAATGATTTCTTTTAAACGTACTGCATTAGCATTACTTGCTATTGTATCCTTCTTATCTACCTCTTTTTCATCTCATAGTCTGTTTGCCGATCTTAACTTAGAATATTTTGCAGAAATACCTATTGTTACAATAGCGTCAGATATTAGTACAATGGGTGAAAACGATGGTATGATAACCATTACTGCTACATTGTCTACCTCAACAGATATTGATGTTATCATAGACTTTTCCACTGCTGGCACAGCAGTTCTTGATACGGACTATAGTATGAGTAGCAGTTCCCTGACCATTCCCCCTGGAAACACCTCTGGGAGTATTACCATTAATGGAATTAACGATGATGTAGATGAGACACCGACGGGCGATGAAACTATAATAGTCTCTGTCAGCGCTGTTGCCAATGGTATTGATCTTTCCTCTCCTATTAATTTAACCCTGACGGATGATGACGTAATTCCCAGCTTCCAATTAGGTACGATAGCCATTAATGAGGGAGATTCCGGAAGTATCTATGCAAGCATTCCTATTGCCTATCCAACGTCCACCGGCACTATCAGCTTCTTAGCTTCTGTTTCCTCCAATTCTACTGCGACCTACAATACAGATTTTACTGGCGACGATACGCTGACTTTAATTATTCCAGCAGGTCAGAGAACGAGCTCAAATGCAATAGCCATTAACTCAATAGCAGATGGTGTTTATGAAGGTGGCCCCTATGAATATATTTATTTTGAAGCCAGTAATCCCAATAATGTTGATGTCACTCCCTGGAATGATATTTTCGACTCAAATGGCAGTTCCATCTTTAGCCCTCAAGCGGACCCCAATGCAATACCTTGTTTGAATGGAGGAGTAGTTACTTATATTCGCAGCAGTCGTGGCATTGAATTATGGTGCATATGTACACCCTATTTTACTGGCACCGATTGTAGCCAATCTTCTTCACTTCCTGTGGAGTGGTTAGATTTTTTTGTTACTCAAGTAGAAAATGATATTCTATTAAACTGGCAGGTATATGTTAATCCTGAGGCCCATTATTTTGAAATTCAACGAAGTCAAAATGGACGAAACTGGCAATCCATCGGTATTCAAAAAATTACGCCAGAGGAGAGAGGAGAACAATTTTACAATTGGTTAGATGAGAATGCATATCCCGGAATCAATTATTATAGAATAAAACAGTTTGATGATGATAACAGTTTTATCTATTCAAAGGTTATTAACCTGGATTTTAAAAGTGATGAAATCTTTAGAGTAGAAAGGCTGTTTCCGAATCCAAGTAAATCTCGTGATATAAACCTGAGTATATTTTCTCTATCAGAAGGTGATATGCAGGTAACCTTTTTCAATATGAACCAAAAGAAAATAGTACAAAGCAACAAGTATAAAGTAAGCAAAGGAGATCAAGTCGTCAAACTCAATTTGCAATCATTACCCCTTGGTACTTATTTCGCCAAAATTGAATATAATAATGAAGTGTATATCAAGCAGTTTATACTCTTGTAACAAAGAGGGATTAAAAAATACGCTATTGAATAATGATGATAAAGCAACAAATTCGAATTTATTTCTTAACTCTATCTAAGCATATTTTGAATTAGTAATGTTCTTAAGTTCTGATGTTTCATCATCATCAAGATTGGTAAGTTTATTTATATGCTTTAATAGTTCTTCCATTTTGTTTTTTTCTCAATATTATGCTGAACGAGAGTCTACGTAACAACCTATTTATTCCACTAATTCCAATATCCAATCCATCGTATCATCCGTATCCATAATCGACCAGGAATGAGGATGCCTCTCGCCATTCAGTCGAACACCTTTATTTTGAGTGATGATTACTTCGGAGTTTTTATTTCCGTTTATTTTCAATTGATTTACAAAAGCAACGATGTCCGTCCCATTCCAATCGTACAAGTCACGTTTTCTTTTATTTAATAAATAATCCAGATTTAAATCCGAGTGCATTCTTATGGCGATGTCGGTTAAGTACTTTGCATTTCCTCCATTCTTTGTTCCGTAAGAAAAGGTCGAAGCATCAATATACTTTTCAGGAAATTTATCCGGAGAACCGCCATAGATCATATTATATCTATTCAACAACCACTTCGCTTCGCCAACACCTGCGGGTGAAAAATTGCGTTCAATCTCCCTTTCGCAGTATCTATATAAACGAGCAAAATCTAGAGGCGGATCAATACCTATAATTGCCTTAGGTACAATAAACGTATTTGAATCCTTCACTGCATTTATAGCATATCGAAATGAAATCATCCCTCCATTCGATAAACCACAGAAAATAAATTTATCCTTAGGTGCTTTGTATTTTTCGACCAGCTGTTGGAAAATAGTATCTAAAAAAGTGATCTCCGCGAGCCTGTCATCGGTCCCCCAATTAATGGATGGTATGATGACTAAGAGTCCTTTTTCAACGGCTGCTTTATGTAGTGTTATTTGCTTGATTAAGTTTTCAGTTGTTTCTCCTCCGCTTGGTAGGATGGTGAGTACGGCCTTGGGATTTCCATTGGGTCGTAGTTGGTAATAATACAAATTTGTTGAGTCGCCATCATTGATGTAGAGGCGATCAGGGTCGGTGGATTGGACTGAGACTTTTTCTAGGGTTTGGGAGATTACTGAATTGGAGATTAGTAAGGCGAGTAGGATTAGGAGTTGTTTCATTTTTTTTGCCTTAGTACACTTGGGAATTGGAGGGGTTCAATTGATTACTTGAATGGGCTTCGTGTTTTTTTTACTTATTTCAGGTTTAGTTATAGGAAGTCATTTTTGTTGATTACGATTTGTGCATATGACGTGCGACCTTTTGGGAGCATGGCCATTATGCACTCTGTTACATAGCGTTTTCCATTTTTCTTATTTCCTTCTTCCTTATTATATAAAGAGCATAATCTCTTTCTTTCGACTCATATCCCCACTCAATTACTTTATCTAATTGCAATTTGGTAAGTATTACTCTTATACCATCATGTCCTAAAAATTGATATTCATAAGGTTTATTGAAAGTATACTTAGTACCTTCAGGAATTTTATTCAGGTTATCCACAATTGAATTAAAACCAATTAATATCTCTCTATCTATTTTTATCGGATATTCTGTGTTCATAGGAAGTTTGCTATCCGATTCTTCAATTTTGAATCCCGATATTGAATATCTCCCAGTTGCAAAGAACAGTTCTTTTCTATTGTCTTTTGAAAGATACGGACTCCAATAAAACTCATAGTTCCCAAGAAATTCTGTTTCGAGGTACATTTTGGCATTCTCAAAGTTTAAGTTTTTTAAAATATGCTCAAATTTCAGTATTAATTGTTTCCATTCATATCCGCCATCCAAATACTTGTATGTTCGTCCAAAAGTTAAAATTGGATTATATCTATAGTGTACGGAGTTTAGCAATTCTAAGTTGAATGCCTCTTTTGGTAAAAGTGGATGATTCTTATCATGATAATTCTTAAAGAACTCGTTTCCGCTTTCTTTATCGTTCATTATTATTCTTCCGTGAATTATTGAAATCTCTCCCAAGTGGCTTTCTTTTTTAATCCTATGTAACACTTATATACACCCAATTCAGTCCTAAATTACGTATATCAACAAGTCGCGTATATTATCCCAATATATAAAAATACCACTACTATTCAATCCCCCTCATATCCCAACCCCCAAAAACACCTCAAACGGATACCGCGTCCCATCATGAAACCGACCAACTTCCAACAAATACGATTGCCGCAAACCAATACTCACCGGCAACAAATTAATAACCGTATTATCAAAAATAAGCTCTACACCAACGGAACTGAAATCAACACTTACATCAGGCAGATCGCCTTGAGGAATTTGACCCACTCCGTAATCATAAAATAAATTCGCTCGAATTCTTTTGAAATAAGTCAATCCCAAAATTCCGAAATCAGGATATAATAACGGCAGACCATAATCCACCGAGAGACGACTAAACTCATTATTAAAAAAAGAGTTGTAGCCCCTCACATATACAAAGCGGTCTGAATACTGGTATCTATTATCTAAAGATTCTTTTTGGTAAGCACCACTGACTTTTAAGTTATGATTAGGATGAAGACCAGGAGCGTATAAAGTAGCGTCCACATAGATTTTTTCCGCAGACCTTTCTTCCAATCCTTTTCTAAATTCAATATTTGTAACAATACCTGCACGTGGACCTACATTTTGAAAAGCTTGTCGTCGAAGACTGCTGAAAGACAGTCCCAAATTATAAGAAAAGAAATTGTAATCAGCCCTAAAACGCTGATCTCCGAGTCTA
>JBGCDT010000477.1:0-3256 GCA_045105695.1 Saprospiraceae bacterium
AAAAAAAAAAAAAAAAAAAAAGTACCTTTGGCTAATTGAAGCTATCATTTGATGTTGATGTTTCTACTTCTAGCTTATTGTTACCTAATTTTTTTCAAATTCAAAGAATTATTCTGAATGGCAAAAGTCACTCAAAACTCTAGAAAGTGTAAGTTCTCCTGTCGCTTAAAGTCAGTGAAGTAAGCTACAGAACTGTGTCGAGTGACTGAGGGTCTGAAGTAAGAAGGACTATAACGGTGGAACGTACGAATAGGGAAAGCCGTGAAGTTTTACGGAGGTAAAACAAAATACCTAGGAAACTTTTGACGGAGAGGCCCGCGAAGTGGATAGGGTAATAGTAGAACGATGTACCTAGAGTTTTCAATGAAGTCAACCTGCGTATTCCGACCACACTGACCCCCCGATTCCGATTTCGTTTGACCCCACCATTCCGGAGGTTTGACCCCATCCAATGTAGGGCAGATTCCGGAGTTCTGACCCCACTATAATTAGATTATTCCGGAGGTTTGCCCCCCTAAAAGTAGATGCATACGAGATAAAAACTCATGTTTATTGCTTTTCACAAAAGTGATAGACATGGCAAAAACAAAACGTATGGATCAAATAAGAACGATCATTTCCAGTTATCAAAAGAGAGGCTCTATCAAGGAAGTTTGCCGGATTTTAAACATCTCTAAGAATACGGTTAGGAAATATTTACGAGCCCTTTCAAAACATAATGTAAGGCCATCAGAAGCTTTATTGTTGAGCGATGAAACACTTGCCAAACTGGTATATGAAAGCTCCTCTTCTCAGGAGGAAAAGAGGCTGACTGACTTCGAGTCTCAGACCGATTATTTTATAACAGAATTGCGTCGTGTCGGGGTAACCCGTCAACTTCTGTGGGAAGAATACCTCGACCAGTTTCCATCTGGTTATCGCTATAGTCAGTTTTGTGAACACCTCAAAAAGGCCATCGGAAAAAAGGATCTGACCATTGCCATGGAGCATGTTCCTGGTGAAGTAATGCAGCTGGACTTTGCAGGTAAACACTTGCACTGGGTAGACATAAATACAGGCGAACACATCCAGTGTGAAGTCCTCATTGCGGTGTTTCCTCATAGTCAGTATACCTATGCTATTGCATTGCCTTCTCAACAAATTCCTGACTTTATTTACGGCATCAATCAGGCCTTTTTATACTTCGGTGGACTACCCAAAGTCATCCTGTCTGACAACCTGAAATCTTATGTAACAAAGTCAGATAATTACGAACCAAAATTCACTCATTTGTGTGAACAATTAGGTGCTCATTTTCAAGTTGATTTACAAGCCACCCGCCCACGAAAGCCTAAGGATAAAGCTAGCGTAGAGAATGCCGTACAGATTATTTACAATCGCATTTATGGCCCATTGCGCAATGAAACTTTCTTCAGTATCGAAGAGCTTAATCAGGCTATTGAAACACAATTGGAAAGGCACAATAGAAAAGATTATCAGAAAAAACAAGGTAATCGGAATGATGTTTTTCACAAGTTTGAACGTCCACAAATGAGAGATTTACCCACTGAATTATTTGAAATAAAAAAGACGGTAAAAGCGAAAGTACAACGTAACTATCATGTGATGCTGGGAGAAGATTCTGATTATTATTCTGTGCCCTACCAGCATGTCGGCGCTTCTTCACAGATCGTTTACACCCGAAGTATGGTCTGTGTTTATATTGGTAATCAGAGAGTTGCGAGCCATAATCGCCTTATCAGAAATGGATATAATTATCAAACTAAAGAAGAGCACCTGCCTAAGAAACATCAAAAATGGAAAGAAATCAAAGGCTACGATGCTCAGTATTTTTTAGCTGCTGCTCAACGAATCGGACCATCCGTGCATTGGGCCATCCAGAGAATATTACTGTCCAGAGTTCACGAAGCGCAGGCTTATAACAGTTGTCAGGGAGTGATGAGTCTAGCTCGAAAATATTCTGACCAACGATTAGAAAACGCCGCTGCTAAATGTCTTGTTATCGACAACGTAAATTATTCTATTCTAAAAAGAATACTGGAAAAGAATCTTGACCAAGCCGAAGAACCGGCGCCCTGCAAACCACTACCTGAGCACGATAATATCAGAGGTGCTCAAAGTTATCAATAACCACTTTTCTTAATTTTTTTAAACTACTAAAACATGAAAAATGCAACACTCGATCTACTCAAACAAATGAAGTTATCAGGCATGGCAAATGCCTATGAAGGTGTCCTTGGACTACCGGTTAATAAACAGCCTGGCTCACACGAACTCATGGCTAGTCTGACAGACGCAGAGTTACAGTATCGCTCACAACGAAAGATGGATTTATATATCCGAATGAGCAAGCTGCGGTACCGATCCACTCTAACAGATATTGACTGTTCGACCGAGCGAAATTTTACAAAGGAGCAACTTGCTGTATTGGCTGGTGATGGTTACCTGCAACGTGGAGAAAACATCCTGATTACAGGTGCTACGGGATGTGGCAAATCCTATCTGTCCTGTGCTTTTGGTCATCAGGCCTGTGTACTCGGTTACCGAACTCTGTACTTCAACATGAACTTATTTACCGAACAAATAACACTGGCCAAAACGGATGGAACACTCGTCAAATGGCTCACTAAAATAAAGAAAGCTCGACTCGTTATTTTTGATGATTTTGGCTTGCAACCAATGACCCATACGGTAAAGTTAATTTTCCTTCAAATATTGGAAGATCGCTACGAAAGAGCTGCTACATTAATCTGCTCTCAACTCCCCGTAGCTAAATGGTATGACTTCTTTGATGAGCCTACTTTAGCCGATGCCATACTAGACAGAATTACACCCAAATCACATCGCATCGAACTCAAAGGAAAAAGTTTGCGCAAACGTGCCGAACATTTATCGTAACTATTGTATTTTTGAGTGCATCTACTCAGGGGGTCAAAACTCCGGAATGGTGGGGTCAGAGGGTTCGGAATAGGCACAAAGAGGATGCAGGCATTCTGAGAAGAACAATAATAGATTTCAACAAATTAAATAATTACGAGCAAATTCAACTTGACTATTTGGACGAATTACCTCCAATGGCAGATACTCTTAATCCAAGTTGTTTAATAACAAGAAGACCTTGTCAATTCGGATTAAGGGGTGATGAACCTCTATGGGATCATTTGGGACAACATTTCAAATTGCTAAAATTTCCAAGAACAGAGGATGAACTAACCACACAAATTCATGACGGAATTGAAAAATTGACCCAATTTCG
>JBGCDT010000478.1:0-7925 GCA_045105695.1 Saprospiraceae bacterium
AACCTTCGAAATGATCATGACTTATTTCGGAGGTAATTTCTACCGCTCTACTCCTTGGGACACTTACCAAAAGTCCTACGTTCCCTTAGGAGCAGAATAGTCTAGATCAGCTCTTTAGCTAACTTCTTCAAATCAATTCCACTAAACGTTCCGCTACTCATCAGTAGTAATTTCTTATCCGTAAATTTGAATCGTTTCAAAGCAGAGATCACTTTTTTGTTATCAGTAAAGACTTGAATGTTTTTATGTGCGAAAGCTTTGGCAACTTCTTCTCTAGTGATAGGTTTCAACTTTTTCATTTTCAAAGTATGCTCACTGAAATAAACAATGGCTTTGTCTGCTGCATCTAAACTACCTTTGTATTGACTAAGGAATTTTTTATTCAAACTAGAAAAAGTATGCAGCTCCAAGCATGCTACGACCTTCTGTGTTCCTGCTCTTGCGCGCATCGCCTTAGTGGTTGCCGCTACTTTTGATGGGGCGTGAGCGAAGTCTAAGAATGCCTCTCCTCCTGTTTTATTTTTCTTTAGTAGTTGCAAACGCTTAGCAGCACCTTTGAAGGTTTTGATGGCTTTGATAAATTCTTCTGTAGAAATTCCCACTTGCTGACAAGCCAAATGCGCAGCTTGCATATTTTCCATATTGTGCTGACCGAAGATGTCCAGTTTCACTTTTCGCTTTCCACTATTGACGATCACTTTTCCATTTTCAATATCATGCGGGAAAGCTTCATAAGAAGTTGTTTTTAACTTGCTGTCTAATTGCTTTATCAACTTTTTTAGATGCTTGTCATTTTGGTAAACATACAAATGTCCCGTCTTTCGAATACTTTCTATAAAAAGCTTGAACTGCTCAACGTAACCTTTGAAAGTTGGAAATACATTGATGTGATCCCAAGCAATACCCGTAATAATTGCAATCTGTGGTTTGTAATGCAAAAACTTAGGTCTGCGATCTATTGGGGAAGACAAATACTCATCTCCTTCAATGACCATCAAAGGAGCATCCGTCAGACGAACCATTTGGTCGAAACCTTCCAATTGTGCGCCCACCATGTAGTCAAAATCTTTGTTGTGAAAACGAAGAACATGCATGATCATAGAAGTCGTACTGGTCTTCCCATGACTACCCGCTACTACTAGTCGAACTTTGTTTTTAGCATGCAGATAGAGATATTCTGGGTAGGAATAAATCTTAATACCTAATTCCTTCGCTCTCAGCAATTCAGGGTTATCAGGACGAGCATGCATACCAAGGATTATGAGATCCAAGTCCTTAGTGATACGACTAGCATCCCAGCCCATTTTATCAGGCAACAAACCATGTTTTGCTAAACGGTCCTTCGCTGGGTTGTAGACTTCATCATCTGATCCCGTGACGGTATGATGATTGCAATGTAAGGCTATAGCTAAATTGTGCATAGCACTTCCTCCTGTGGCAATAAGATGAATGCGCATTTACGTTACAGTATATAGGTTTTAAAAGAAAAGGCTAAAGATAGAAAAAAGACAGAATCAGTCTTTAGTCACCCAAATATTAGATAAATTCAGAATATTCAAACAGAATTAGCTAATTTTGCGTTAAACATATCATATAACACTTTACAAAATGAAATTCAAGATGTTTAAGAAACTGGTCCCCGTTATTGCTCTTCTAGCTTTACTAGCTACATTGTCTTCTTGTAACAGAGGTTTGGGTTGTCCAAACAACTTCTCCATCGGAGATACTGTAAGTGCAGTGGTTGACGCTGCTGTTCCTTCTGTTTTCACAAAAGAGTAAGGGTATAGAATGGAGCCTCCTATTTTAATCAAAACAGCTGACGGCTCCCATTCCTTACATTCCAATCGATTCGAGGTGGCTTACCATAGCTGCCACGGAGCCATTCAGGAAACCAATCATGTATTCATAGAAGCTGGTTTGCTCTTTCAGTTAAAAGCGAATCAACCTTTAGAAATATTAGAGCTCGGTCTTGGGACCGGGCTTAATGCGTTTATGACCTATCTGAAAGCTGAAGAGCTCAATATCCCTGTGACTTACACTTCATTAGAACAGTTTCCAATCTCTTGGGAACTCGCTCAGCAATGTAATTACCTGGAAGAGTTAGATGCAGATAAAGATTCAAATGCTTTCCAACAAATCCATATCAGCCCTCCCAACGAATGGCAGCGCCTAAGCTCTAACTTCCGATTCAAAAAGATAAATGCGGATGCCAAAGCATATGAAAGTGCAGAAAAATATTCTTTGGTTTATTACGACGCTTTCGCGCCTGATGCCCAACCAGAACTTTGGACAGCATCTATTTTTCAACGAATGTATGATATGATGTTGCCAGGTGGAGTACTGGTCACTTACTGTGCTAAAGGTGTTGTGAAGCGAACGTTAAAAGCTGTGGGCTTTAGATTAGAATCAATCCCAGGTCCTCCTGGAAAACGTGAGATGACAAGGGCACACAAGGATTAATTGCCTTTAGTCATTCATTAATTCTAACAATGTGTTTACAGATTTTCGATTCCTGGCCGTCATTTTTATTTTAAGTTGTCTTTCGACAAAACTACCGCTGAGCTTCGTACTGCCATATCCGTTGACTGCAAATAAATAGGCTTGCTTCCCAATCACTTCAAACTGCTCTGGCCATTCTTTGATCTTCTCTTTTAACTTGTTTACTAGCTCCTCTGTCGGTTCTTCTTTCAAAAAGAAAGTATATAGCAACTTATGACGAGCTTCATCTTCTGAGTCGAATGGATGCTTAGTTGCAATATCATTAAGCTCTACATAGGTACGAAGGATCACCGCAATGTCATGGCCAAAAGTTTTGTAGATGGCTTTAGAGATATCCTGCTCTAGTTTTTCGATATTCTTTTTACGACTTTTAAAAATAACATTTCCACTTTGGATGTAAGTGCTGACACTCTTATGGCCTTCAGATTCAAACATGGCTTTTAGTTCAGCCATTTTGATTTTGTTGTTACCACCTACATTTATAGCGCGAAGCAGAGCAAGATATTTTGGCATTTGTAAATGTATTGTTATGCAATGAAGTTCTTTCTAAATACAATACGAAACTAATCATTTTTCAACCTAATAAAAAAGGCCCGACTAAAACAGCCAGGCCTTCTTTTTTATATTTATTAGAATCCTTAAGATCTATTTGCTTAACTCCGCACGAGGTATATATTCTTTTCTCCAAGTGTAAATGTCGTCATATCCTTGACCTCCTTCTCTGGTAGAAGTAAAGAATCCTTCTTGATTGTTATTATATATAGAGAACCCAAAGTCGTCCTTTACAGAGTTAAAAGGTAAGCCCATATTCAAAGCAGTCGTCCAATCTTCTTCGTTGGTTTCATCAATCCAATTGCTTTGAAAAATATCCAAACCACCTTTTCCATCATGTCCATCAGAGGAGAAATAAAGCTTGTTACCTTGAGCAATGAAAGGAAATATTTCGTTTCCGTCTGTGTTAATTTCAGGACCTAAATTTACTGGATATTGCCATTCGCCATCGACTAAGTAACTTACATAAATGTCCATTCCTCCGTAACCTCCATTTCTATTAGAAGCAAAAAAGAGCTTCTGTCCGTCTGCGGATATCGTTGGATGGCAAGTTGAGAACCCTTCACCGTTAATAATTTCAATCTCTTCAATTTCATCCCAGTTTCCATCATTGAACTTAGCGGTATAAATTTTCAGGTCAACTTTTCCAAATTGATTTTTTCCTTTTTTATTATTCCTAGTAAAAAACATCACATCTCCTTGCTTATTGAATGTTGCAGCCCCTTCGTGGTATCTTCCGTTAATGCCACCTTCCAAAGGTTTAGGATCATTGAATTGGCCGCGCTCATCTCTTTTTGCAAAAAACAAATAAGAGAATTTCTTCTTGTATGATTTAAACCATCTTTTTTTCTTCGTTTCAAAAACTCTAGTAGATGTAAATACGATTCCATCCTTATACAACAAAGGACTGTAATCCATATCATTAGAGTTCAGGCTTATCATATTACGGACAGCTACATGACCGAGTGCAGCACTTTCAGCTACAAAAACAGGAGCGGCTTCATTATATAGAGAGACATTAATTGCCTTTTGGGCAAATAGGACAGAAGTAGTAAGGAAGAATATTAGTAGTGTTGTTAGGTGTATTTTCATCTTCAAAGTGATTTGATCAGTGAACAAATGGTTATATCATAGTTATAGTAGCTGCTACCAGTAATGCAATTGGTAGTCCACTGCATGCCTATGACATAGCGATTGTTACGGATTGGCTAAGTAACCCGGTTTTACTGTGACTGCTTTGAAATCGGAATTGTAAATCTGGTCTTTCACATTTGATTTGGGCTAATGTACAAGACCAAGTAAATCAAAAAGATAGCTATGCTCACCTGTTCTTAATTAAGAAATGTTGTGACAAAACTTACTTTAAGTTTACTATTTTGCTTTTTGAAAGGTATGATCGGCAATGTTAATATTTATAATAATATGGGGGAAGTCTTACCGATCAGAGCTGGAAACAAAGTTACTCTTTTTTTGCGAAAAACGCTTTTTTCATTTTGAATCTGCTAAAAAGCGAGTCTATCCATCCAACGGGGTTATTAAACCATAGGTTTCAATCAAATGCTACTCATAACAGTATTCTTTCTTCTTTGCATTTTTTCCTACTTTGGCAACCTTAATAAGAAGCCTTTTAACATAATTTGTCTTTGATAATTACAGTCAAAGGCCAATCAAGAAAAACACCTTATGAAAAAACTTGCACTACACTGGCAGATATTAATTGGTATGCTCGCAGGAGTTGTCTTCGGAGCTTTAATGACGCAATGGAACGGAGGTAAAGAATTCATTCTAAATTGGGTCGCTCCTATCGGTACCATGTTTATTCGTTTTCTAAAGCTAATAGCTATCCCACTCATTGTTGCCTCACTAATCAAAGGAATCGGCGAGCTAAAAGATATTTCCACTTTTTCTAAAATGGGAGGTAGAACTATTGGGGTTTACATCATGACGACTGTAATTGCAGTTACAATTGGATTGTTAGCCGTAAATATTGCACAACCAGGGAAAGGGGTTTCCCCTGAGACCATTGCAAAAATGACAGAAACTTACTCTGATAACTCTAGTGTAAAATCAAAATTGGACGAAGCCAGCAGACAAAAAGATAGTAGACCACTGGATTTTTTCGTAGATATGGTTCCTGACAACATCATCGCAGCTTCTTCAAACAATGGTAGAATGTTGCAGGTCATATTCTTTGTTGTCGTTTTTGGAATTAGTTTACTTTTAGTAGATCCAGTGAAAGCGAAACCCGTTTACGATTTCTTTGATGGCTTGAATGAAGTGGTTCTCAAGATGGTCGATCTGATCATGCTAATTGCGCCCTACGCCGTTTTCGCTCTATTAGCGAATGTCATAGTGACCTCTAATGACCCTGATCTTTTACTCTCTCTTGCGAAGTATGCTGGGACTGTTGTCTTTGGATTACTCTTAATGGTTGCAGTATACCTGATAGCAGTAAAAGTTTTCACAGGCAAATCCCCAGGTTTCTTTCTCAGAGGGATTAGCCCTGCTCAGTTATTAGCATTCTCAACAAGTTCTAGTGCTGCTACCCTGCCTGTTACGATGGAGCGCGTGGAAGAGCATCTGGGAGTTGAAAAGGAAGTTGCCAGTTTTGTTTGTCCCGTTGGAGCTACAATTAATATGGATGGAACGAGTTTGTATCAGGCAGTCGCAGCGGTTTTTATTTGTCAGGCCCTTGACTTTGATCTGACCTTGATGGATCAGCTGACTATCATCATTACTGCAACGCTAGCTTCTATTGGGTCAGCAGCAGTGCCTGGAGCAGGTATGGTGATGCTGGTTATTGTTTTAGAAACAATTGGTCTTCCAGCAGAGAAACTCGCTATTGGTTTAGCCCTAATATTTGCAGTGGATCGTCCTTTGGATATGTGCCGTACCGTAATCAACGTTACTGGTGATGCTACTGTGGCAATGTTGATTGGAAAAAGTGTTGGGAAGCTGGGTGAACCTAAAATTCAGGAGTGGGATGATTTTGCAGAAGGAAAACTTTGATTTTGGTATAGTATTATTTAATCATGTTCATGCAGAGCGATGTACTATACTAAAGCTGCTCTACGTTTTCATTGAAGTCAAAATCGAACCTATGTTTAAATCATTGTTATTCTGTTTTTTTAGTATTATTTCTCTTGCACAACTTATTGCTCAAGAACCACCGGAGGCGAGTGCGCTAAAGGTATATGATGAGAAAGTTGGATCATCTACTATTGCTGTGTTTGCTGATAACTCTGCAGATGCTCCGATCTCTGTTACTGTAGAATTTCCAGAAATGAAAAACATCTCTATGGATGTAAAACTCCCTTACACGGCTGTTATTCCACCAAATACTACTAAGCACAAAGTAATGGACATTGAGATGGCAGTTGGAAAAGCAGTAAGTTTCCGCTACAGCTATGGGATGGTACTTGGCGATACAAAAACTGCAAAACACGACGATAACTTCCAATATCAACTCCCCTTCAAAAAAGGAAGTTCATACTTCGTTGGCCAAGGGTATAATGGTCGCTTTTCTCACAGTGGAACCAATGCTATCGACTTCGATATGGACATTGGAACTAAGGTTTGTGCCGCACGTGCAGGTACTGTTATATTTGTAAAAGAGGATGGCAGAAAAGGTTGTAAACATGAAAGTTGTTCCGCTAGTGGAAATTACATCGTCATCATGCATACCGATGGTAGCTTCGGTCGCTACGTTCACTTAGATCATAAAGGAGTTTGTGTAAAGCCAGGTCAAAAAGTAGAGCAAGGAGAGGTCATTGGAAAGAGTGGAAACACGGGCTGGTCATCTGGACCGCACTTACATTTTGAGGTTTATGTTCCTGTACCGAATGGATATATTACAGTTGCTACAAAGTTTAAAACGGCAGAGACTAAAGGTGTTTATTTAGAGGAAGCTAAATCTTATAGTCACTAATTTCCAATTACTATTCGTCAATCGAAAACCCATAGTCTCGTTCTACTAATGCTATTCTAGTTTTGAAAGCGGAGTACCAGTCACTCCTCCCCTTTTCTCTGGCAAGTGTATGTTCTGCATGCATCTTCCACATTTTAATAGCCTTTAAATCACGCCAGTAAGAAACCGTTATACCCACCGAGTCATCTCGGGCGCTTTCTACCCCCAGAAAACCATCCTGTTCTCTGGCCAGTTCAACCATTCGTTTTGCAGTATCCCCATAGCCATCATCATTATTAGTCCTCGTACTTGTAAAGATGACAGCATAGTAAGGAGGCGATGGTGTATTAGCAATCATGATTGGTTTTTATTTTACATCTTCATCGCCGATCAGTCCTAGTCCACGAGCACGTTTTTCCCAGTTCTTTCTGGCAAGTGCTTGCATGTCTGCGTCTCCATCCATCTCGTCGATGATTTCAGTACCTAATAATGTTTCAATAACATCCTCCATAGTAACAACACCTGCCATTCCTCCAAATTCATCAACCACCAAAGCGATGTGTTCTCTCTTCTCCATTAATATATTGAAAAGGTCTGGAAGAAGAATTTTTTCATTCATAATAGAGAGCGGACGAGCGATAGATTTTAACGGCTCATCTCCTTTGCCCTGAATCATTTTATCAAGCATATCTCCTTTGAGGAAATAACTGCTGATGTCATCTTTGGTATTTTGATATAATGGAATTCGAGAGAAGCGAAGCTTGTTTCTATACGTCTCGTAAAATTCTTTAATAGTCGTTTCCTGAGATGAAGAAGTAACTACTGTTCTAGGAGTCATTATATCTTCAGCGCGTACTGTATTAAAGACTAATAGATTTTTTAAAATCTTAGATTCATCTTTTTCAAAGACGCCTTGACGAGTCCCAATGTCCGTCATCGCTTTGAAATCGGCTCTACTAAGTACAGA
>JBGCDT010000479.1:0-19170 GCA_045105695.1 Saprospiraceae bacterium
AAAACAACCCAACTATCCTATCAAACATATTTAGCCTACTTAACCTATCAACCCTAATATACTATACAACCTATTTATACATATATCTATTTAACCATCTACTTAGGCATATAAACATTTATTTGTTTATATGTTCGCCTGCATATTTATATAATTAATTGTTTAAGTATCCATTTATTTATACATTTGTACTGTCTTAAACAAAAGCTAAAATATGAGCAGAGCGAAAATTATTTCCTATCTAAATTTGAAAGGTGGGGTAGGGAAGTCTACACTTACGGCATTAACAGCCTCTTTTCTTCATGAAAAAAAAAAGAATGTATGTGTAGTTGACTGTGATGAAGATCAAAAAACAATAGATTTATGGAAAAAAGAAGATATCAAAAATGGAATTGCAACTTATGATGTCTATCCAGTTTTATCGAGAGACGTTCCAGATACTATTAGTGAAATACTAGATGAATATGATTTTATTTTTGTCGATTTCCCTGGCAACATGAGTCAAAAAGGAGTTAAATCCATTTGGCCATTTCTTGACGTCGTGATTGTGCCATTTTATCCGAATGCTGAAGAAGTAGATCCTACGGTGAAATTTTACAATGAATTCGAAACCTACAATGATATAAGAATAAAGGGAGGACAGAACGCTACAGTAATGAAGTTTTTCTACTATCGAACAGGCAGAACCAAAAAAGGGAAAGCTGCAATGAAAGATTTAGAAGATAATGGGATTGATAAGTTATTACTGAAAAATGTCATCAAGCATTACGATACAATGAGAGACAGATCTTCCACAATGGATAGAATGCAAAAAAATAGTTACGGTTATCATATTGATAAATTATGTAATGAGGTATTTGAAATAATAAATGAAACCGAAGTAAAAGAATATTAATCATGGGACTAGGAGACTTATTAAATCAGGCAAATCAAGCGGAAAAGAAAGCCGAAGATAAAAAACAGGAAGAAAGTGGTGGTAAAGCAGCTGCACAAAGCAACAGTCAATCAACTGGGACTGGAACGTTAGCAAAGTCGCAAGAGCAGAAACCCACAAGAAAAAGGAATGCCAAAAAAGCCAATTCTACAAATCAAAACAAAAAGATGGCTAGTGAAATTTCCTTTTCTGACGCATTGGTTAAAAATTCATCTGAAGATAGAGATATTGGTAGAATCTATGTTTTCAAAGAACAAAAAGAAGCTATTGAAAAAATCGCGAAGATGTTTAATGTTAAGCAAAATGATTTAGCTTCAAATATGATTGACATTTTTTTGGAAGTAACACGCGAAGAAAGGCAAACATTATTTAAGAAAAGAATTCAAGAAATAGGAGACCTTTAAGACAAGGATTGGCTAGTGAAAACAAAACAATTAAAATAATAAAGACAAGAATAGGGGCTAGTGAAAAAGGAAATAACTGGGTACAATAATTGTTACAGCATTACCAATATGAAAGTTCATACTACACTAATATTTCTATTTTTTCTCCTAAACATATCAAGCCAAGAACTATATGTTATAGATACATTACTGCAAGGGAATGAAAAGATTATCGTATTTTCAGATAACTCATTTCAGTATTTAGAAAATCTTGATAGTAACAATACCTATCAAAACATCAATGATCTTTACAAAGGAGATATACTGGATACAAACAAACTATTCAAACGCTACTGGTCAAATGAAGCTGTTCATGTACGGTACAAAAATTTATACTTTCTAAAAGACAGCTTAACAATATTTCTGGCTGATGAAAAAAAAAGCACTCTCCCTTGTCAAGGAAACAAAACTTCGAGTTTTGGACCTCGCTGGGGGAAAATGCACAAAGGGATTGACTTCAGTCTACGGGGCAACGACACGGTAATAAATGTATTTAGCGGACGCGTGCGTTACGCGAAATACAATAGTGGTGGATATGGTAATTTAGTAATTGTAAGGCACTACAACGGCTTAGAAACATACTATGCGCATCTGTCAGGCATAGAAGTAAAAGTAAACCAAGAAGTAAAAGCGGGGCAATTTATTGGGCATATAGGTTCAACAGGGCATTCAACAGGGCCACATCTGCATTTCGAATGCAGATTTATGGGAAACGCAATTGACCCAGAGCTTCTAATTAATTTTAGCACTGGCAACTTAGTTTCATCTGCATTCGTAATAAAAAGCAAATTATTTAAGTATCAAGCTAGTGGGGTTAGTGAAGAAATAGTGCATGACGATTTAATTTATAAAAAGAACAAAGAAAAACAGATTGACGAGAAACTAAAAGACGCAAAATCAGGAAAAAGAAAAAAAAACCCCGACCAGTATAATGGTAATATGTAACAAATAACTTAAGTCTTAGATGTAAAGCCCAACGCAATAATTAACTGAAGACTTTCATTCATAATTAAATTGTAGTTACATTTGTCACTAGCATTGGTAATCGTAAAGGTTATTAATGTTTAAGACAAATGGCAACTATCCCGTGGGGTAGTTGCCTATTTTACAAAATTATACTATATTTGTTTCGTCTTAAACATTAATAATTACGAATATAAAAATGCACATCTAAAAAACATCATACAGCCTAAAGTTAGTGAGTACATTGATGTCAGCAATTTCTAAAATTCGATTGTTAATTTTAAGTGTGAAACAATAATTGTTTCAACAACTTTAAATTGTCCGTAATAATGGAAAAGAGTGAAGAAGATAAAAATTACACAATTGAACAACTTTCGGGTGAACAGCCAATTGGCCAATACAATGATGGCACACCAAGATATTACGGACAAGCTTCCGCTGAAGAACAAGTAAAAACAACAGTTAATCCGGACTATTCAGAAACGGAACAATTTGTTGTGGAATCAGAGACTAATTCGAAGCAAATAATAATTACACCCGAAAATAGAGTGGAGCTATTTGATAGAGTTGCAGAAAATCCATCATTAATCATAGACATTGTAGATCCAGATCTTGGATTATCATATGCAGCATATCGCGGTGATCCATCCGTTTTGGAAAAATTAAACCCCAAACACAGAGCGGTTTTTACAAGTGCTTTTTTTAAGAATAATGATCTTAGCTTACAAAATGCAGATAAATTCTTGACGGGAGGAAAGTGGAGTGAAATAACGACATTCAGAACAAGTGATAAAGATATTGAAGGTAAAATTATATTGACAAAGGACCTAGTCGGAAATTACAAAATTTCGGCCATTGCCAAAATGCAAAAATTTAACATTGATGATGATCCTATTGGATCACAGATTAAGA
This sequence comes from Saprospiraceae bacterium, assembly GCA_045105695.1. Classification (GTDB taxonomy): domain Bacteria; phylum Bacteroidota; class Bacteroidia; order Chitinophagales; family Saprospiraceae; genus CALGLS01. The sequence continues at coordinate 3,253 of JBGCDT010000479.1, forward strand.
ATGTCAATTTAAAAGAAAAACTAGTTAGCAATGGTACTCTAGCCTTACAGCTTTCCAACGACCAAAAGATACATTTCTATAAGTTGGATAATGATCTGAATAGAATTGTTGAAATTCCAAGATCTGAAATTAGTATTCCTGCCTATATCAAGGACTATGAATTAACGGCTTTTGACATGAACAATCTATTAGCCGGAAAACAAGTTAAGGACATTCCTTTTAACGATACAAAAATTAGCATTAAATACGATAAAGAAAATAATAAAATTGAGCCTGTTTTTGCGAAAGGACATGTTAAAGATAGCAGCAAAAGTGAGGCTACAAAAAGTAACGAAAAGATGTTGTTAGGTTTGTTGAATAAAGGCGATACAAAAGGATTTCTTCTATCCATCAACGATAATAAACTAAAATTGTCAGATGACTTTATTAAAACCAATATCTTAGCCAACAAAAACATTCCTTTGAAAGATAGATTTGCTTTAGTGTCAAGAACAGGAAAATCAAGCCAAGATTTAGAAAAACTCTATACCTCTGAGAAGAAACCAAAAAAAGGACAAAAACAAAAAACAGGAACAAAAGAATCAATTAAAGCAGCATTGAAAGAAGTTAGCAATGTTGTGAAAAGTCTTTCTAAATCTCAATAAATGGTTGAAATAATAAAGGCTGGATTAAATTTGATGGGACTGGCTGTTGTCCTCTATTTGGGTGCTGTTGCTTGGGGTTTGTATACTGGTTCTGATAAAGCCAAATCATTTAGGGGTTTGAGAAATGTTGGTGTTATGTTAGTTGTTTACCTTGTCATCAGGGAATGGGGGCTGAATTACGCAAATAGCTTATAATAATGAAAATACTATACATAATTGGAATTATTATTGTTGCCATTTGGATGATTTATCAAATTAGCAAAAGAATTATTTCGAAGGATAAAGAGGAACGACAATTAAATATTATTACTGAAAATAATAATGAGATCGAATTGTCAATAAATATTGAAAAGATTAATGAACTGAAACAAAAGTTTTTTGACACTTTTGAAAATGAAGAAAACTTAGAAATTACAACAGCAGATTATGTGATTTCATTTGATAAATCACTATTAAATTCAGTTAAAATAAATAACAAAAAGACTGACGTAAGCCGGATAAATAAAGATTTAGATGTTTCTGATGAGAAAATCTATGAGAATGAGAAAATAGAAAGTCAAATTAATGATTTACTTCAAAACAGCGAAGCCATTTCGATTGATGATAACTCTGCCGAAATAGAGGATTACTATCAAATTAATGGTGACCAAGAAAATGCATATATCGTGGATTTTAAAGCCAATAATAGTGAAATTGAAAATGACTAGAATAATAATTACATTTTGCATACTATCTTTTCATTTAGTATCGTTTGCAGGTATCACAATAAGTGATTTAGCCGATCCTAGCAATTCAGATATTATGAGTTTTAAGAATATAATTGGGACGGTATTGTCTATTGGTTGTGGAATTTATTTAACAGTAGGAGCGTTAAGGTTTTTTACTGGTGGTTGCCAAAATGATAAAATGTACCTACTGGCTGGGTTAGTAGGTCTAATAATTGGAATAGTAATAATAAATATATAAATATGAAAAAAAGAGTAATCTTAACCGTAATGTTTGCTATGGTAGCAACAACAATAATGGCTCAAGATGTGAGCATTAGCAATTTTAATACAATTTTGAGTAACCTTTGGAACGGCGGTTTAAAGACGTTTCTAATTACGATTGTGGGGTTAGCTGGAGCAATTTTTGTCACCATTGGAGCTATGCACTTTTTTACAGATTCATCAAATCAAGAAAAAGGTAAAAAACAATTATTAGGTGGGTTAATTGGACTAGTACTTGCAACTGTTCTATTTTTCCTTTAATTATCAAAGACGTTAATACATACAAATCTTTGGGTCCAATGAACAAAGTGGTCAGGTTATTTGGCATGACTACTTATGCTTTCATAGGGTCAATAATTGGCTTAATACTTTTGTACTTCTTGACACAAAGTGTAGTAGTTGCAATAGTGGGAACTGCGGTCTTTCTATTTGCAATCAAATTTATGAGAGAGAAACATGTAAAAAATGACTACTATTTTTTCACCAACCGTAGGTCTTATAAGTCATCTAGTAAAAGAATAACAGATGATTTGAACATCCTTAATTATTTGAATGACCATGAGAAAAAAAAAAAAAAATTGGTTACCAATACAGGAAATAAAAGATTGTTATCTAGTCAATGGTAATGGTGATATTACTGTTGGTTATAAAGTAGACTATCCAGGTGCATATACATTGTCTCCTGAAGTCAAGAATTATATCTATGATGCCTTTTCTGTACTGCTAAAATTAATACCGTCCGGTGTAACACTGCATCAACAGGATTTTATCTATGTGAATCCAAATGAAAGTAATCATGAGATAAATGATAGTCTATGCGTTTACAAAAACAAGATTCATTACGATCAAAAACCAGTACCAAAAAGTCACTCGAATCTATATTTTATCTTTAAAAATCCACATGTTATAAGAGCAAACAGAGATTTTGTTTTCAAGAAACCATTCAAAAATGTTGAAAGCTTTATTACCAAAATATCTTTAGCAATTGATAATATTGAAGATTATTTTAAAGGTCTAAACGATTCAATAATAACCAATAAATTGACAGGTGAAATTTTGCTGAGTAACTTGAATCAATATCTCAATTTACAATATGACGGCAAAATAGCGCCAACAGGACTATTAAACGACATTCAATTGGAGGAGAATTATTTTAAGAACGGAAGCGACTTTGTTCAGGTTATTTCTCTAATCAATGAAGGTTCTGGTCTTACAGACTTTCAAAGGCCAAGTATTGCAAATAGTGAAGTTTTCGGAACAGGCGTAGATATTGACAACAGGGTAGGGCTGAAGTCTTCATTTATGTTCCCGCTAACTATTGGATTACCTTTTAATCACATCATCAATACGGTAATTAGCGTTGAAGATGAAAAGGACATTTTCAAAGAATTACAAATGCGTAACATCCAAATTACGCCAATAAGATCGGCAGTAAGCTTACAACAGCAAAGGCTTATTGTTGACTATAAAGACCATTTAGCGGAGGATGATGTTATTCCTGTTAAGATTGGGATGAATGTTATTATTCACCATCATGAATTAGACCAGGTTCACAAAAGAGAAAATTTTGTCAAAACTGCATTGCAAAACATGAGCAGCGCAGAGTGTTTCACCGAAAATTTTAATAATTTTCAAGCATTCTTATATTCATGTCCCGGCAATACAAGAAATTTTGGACATTTGAGTATTTCAGATAATCTAAGAGCGCCCTTATTTTTGAATATAGAACATCACTTAAAAAGTGATGAAGAAGGGCACCTTTATTTAGATAGAACTGGTGCACCTAAATTGGTGAATCTAAAAAATGAAAAGTACATAAATGCTTATCATGCGCTTGTATTCGGGCCAACTGGATCTGGTAAAACACTATGGCTTCACACCCATATTGACAACTCACTTTTGAATGAAGATATCATTCTGATTAACACCAAGGATGACTACAAAAAGTATGCTGAATTATTGGAAGAAAAGGGGTATGCAGTTAGATATTTTGATACTAATGATGAAGAAATTGGAATTGACCTGTTTTTCTTTCAGGTAGATGCCAATGGAAAATACCTTTATGACGATCAGCATATACTGATGGTCAAGGAAATGCTAACATTAATGTGGAAAAATGATGAGGAAATTAAAGAAATAGAATCAACTATTATCGTTGAAATGGTCAAAGCGTTCTATTCACATTCGAATGCGCAAAATGCCAGACCAACTTTCGAAGGATTTCTAATTTTTATTGAAATATATAAGGAAGAAAAATCAAAAGACGAAAGTTACAATGACTTGGACGGAAAATTATTTTTTGATTTTAACAATTTCAGCTTGATCATCAAGAATCATAAAAATATCTGCAACGAGTCAATGACCATTGATATTAGTAAAACTAATTTTACAGTATTTGATATTGGAGGTAAATTGGCCGATTCTAAAATATTCAAGCTCTTTCTGAATTATACTTTCTATGTTGGTACTAGAAAAATTGCCTTCAATCAATCTACTGGAAGAGCAACCAAAATCATCATAGATGAATGTGTTGACTCCATGGTAGGAAGAGGGGCTGAAATAATAGGCCATGGATTTAGAACATACAGGTCTAAAAACGCTGCTATATGGCTTTGTACACAAGGAATCAGTTATCTTGATTCCTTAGCCGTATTAACTAAAAAATCTATTTTTAACAATGCATTTACAACAGTGCTATTAAATCATTCTAAAGCGCAGGCAGAGATCCCGTTTTTAAAGGAAAACATCTCTATTTCAGATCATGGTGTCGAATTGTTAAATTCTATTAGTACTGATGAAACATTGCCTTACAGAGAATTCTATTTACAGATTGGACCGTTTCAATCTGTTTACAGAAATCAGGTTTCTCCATTTTCATTGTTACTTTTTAGCACAACACCAAACGTTGTAAAAAAAATCTACGAATACAAAAAGAGTAGTGGAAGTATGGAAAACGCAATAAACAACTACTTGTTAAATGAAAACTAGCCTCAATTTCTTTCTTGCATTAGTACTGTTTTTTGTGCCCATTTTGACTCACAATCAAACACCAAGTCCAGATGTCGTTCTAGAATTAAATAAAGTTTCATTAAAGCTAAAAAGGGTATGGTTTCAGAAAATTAAGGATTCTAAGATATATGATAAAATGGCTGACTATCAGAAGTCATTGACAACAGTTTTCGAAACTGCGGAATTTCTGAAACAAACAAAAAGCATATTAGAATTACTGGATCTCATAGAAGCATTTGCCTGCAGAATAAGAATGACTCATGAAATGATAAATAACAACTCACTTGGTATTCCTAGCACCTGCGGATTTGATTATAAATATCAAAAAGCAGTTACAGGTTTCAACATGGCCCTTGATTTAAGTTCAATAATTATGGATGATATTCAAATGTCCATAGGACAAAGAATGAAACACTTAGAAAGCTCAAAGGACTATATTATTTCTTCAGAGGAGGAACTGAAAAATTTAGAACAGGAGATAATAAAATTTAACTATTGATTATGAGAACTATACTATTAGTCCTTTTGTTGAGTATTGGGGTTACCATCCCGAAATATACAACAAGTCAGAGCCCAGACGTGGTACTGGCTTTAAAGCCTATACAAAAAATACTAAAGGGCATTCTCAGGCAAGATGCCATGGATTATGATGTCTACAAAAAAATGGCTGATTATCAAAAAGCGTTGAAAACTGTCTATGAGATCCAAGGAGCCATTAAGGGTTTGCAAACATACATTGAGGTTATTAAACAAATTGAGGCTTTTGCATGCGCTATTAGAGGGCTTGATGAATTAATGAATGATATCAATCTAAACATTCCCTTCAACGGAAATACCGAGACTATAAGTACTTGTGGTTTTAATTTTAAGTACAAATCAGTTTTAACATCATTTTCAATGGCAAATGACATGGTTGACATGACGCTTTCCAATCTGCAAATGACAGCTTCTGAACGCGTTTCCATACTTAGTCGAGGATTTATTTCGTTAAATACAGCATTTGAAGGTATACAGAAACTTAAAAACGCTATAATAAATTACAACCGTTAGTATGTTAGAACAAATTATAAATCTAGATTCTTTGCAAACACCAGCACTTGCGAGCAAAATAGCAGGTGTTGCTGGTGTTATTGGTGTGGTGTTATTTATTATTACAACAGGTTTTGGATGGATGAAACAAGCGGGGAGAGCTTGGCGCGGTGATGCAACTGATGAAGGTTTTGATTTTGACGAGTTGGTAAGAAAAATTGCTTTACTAGTTTTGATAACGAGTTTTTCATTAATCACTACTGTCATTACTACAGTAATAAACTTTGCACGTGACAGTACAAAAGTTGAATACAGCGATCTTGATGATCAAAATGCAAAATTGAATGATAGGATATCAACATATACGCTGTTTAGCTACTATTTTAATTCAATAAAAGAGTATCAAAATGCACCTAATGCAGCATCTAAAACTGCAGCTAAAATTGAATTTTTCAAAAGATATCCTGGTGGAACACCAAAATTAACACCTGTCACTGATGGCGTTTTTGATGAGATAGGGGTTAGCATTAGCAATACATTATCAGTTGTAGGATCTGGTTTTAGCATGGGCTTTACAACATTGTTCATTCAACTAGGACAGCTTTTAAGTGGTGTATTTAAGTACTTTTTTGCAATTATTTTTCAAGTTTTGCTAGCGCTTTTTCCACTGTCATTAGCATTTTCAATACCAAAAAGTATGGAGAACTCCTATTCAACAAGTATTAGGAGGATTATGACTGTAGGATTATCATTTGTAGTAATTTCTCTATTGGACCAATTCGTCATACAAGGATTTTCATCAATGGGGCAAGCGATAATTAACGCATTTGGAAGCGGAATCAATACAGATGTAAATCAAATTGATAGTATGCTGTTTGTAGGATTACCTATTTATTCAATTGGCCTAATTGGGTTGTATGCATCCACCATGTGGCTAGCATCTTCAGTTGTTGGTGGTGGTGATGGCGAAGGAGGAATTGCAACAAAAGGTATGGGTATGGCAATTGGAGTCATTGCAGCTGGAATAACTGCTACAACAGCGACTGCCAAAGCTGGTAGTTCAATTGCAACAGGAGGTAAATCACTAAAACAAAATGAAGGATCATAAATTATGAAAAACCAAAATTTACAAGAATTAGTTTCATATAAAAAAGGATTTACATCTATGAGAATTATAACTATGGTCGCAGTTATTGGTAGCTTAATACTATCTGGACTTGTCTATTTCAAGTACATGAATGAATCAGATAAGATGTCTAATGTCATTTATCTGTACAATGAAAGGGGTGAGAGAACGACAGCGGAAAAAACATACATGACTGCCGAGCACAGAGCTATAGAATATAAAAACCACGTTGTAAATGCCGTTATTCTTCTAAATCAATATGATGAAGGGACAATTGATCATAATTTAGAAAAAGCGTCATATTATTTCGGTGATTGTTTTAAGGATATCCTTTTTCGGTTTGACGATCAGCGCATAAAGCAGAAATTACAAAATGAAAATATTTATACGACCGTTACTGTAAATGCAGATAGTGTAAAGCTGGATCTTCAAAACATGAAGGGAGTTGTGAAGTATAAGCAATCTTATAAAAAGGCTGGGGTCAAGAAAATAAATAATCTTTCAAGCACAATAGAATTCTCTATTGAGGACTTTGAAAGGAGTAATGCAAATAGCTACGGTGTTAAAATTACTACTTGGCAATTAATTGATAGTAGGCAAACAAAATGAGTGAAATGATCAATAAAATTAAGGACGATCCCAAACTAATTGGAATTATTCTTGTAGGTGTTTTTCTAATAGGTTTTCTTGCGTATAACTTATTGGGAGAATTTGAAGATGATAAATTAGTTGATGTTGAAAATAAAACGGGTGTTAATGACATTCTAGTTCCAAAAGACGATAAGACCGTTAACAATGACAATAAAATTGAAACATACGAAGACTATAGAAAGAATAACCAGGACAAAAATGTCGACTACAATACTGAAGATTTATTCGTATTTTCTGAGGACGAAGATTCTGATGAATCAGATAAAGGAATAGATCAACAAATAACAGAAAGGACACAAACCTTGAAAGACAAGTACAGACAGATTACAAAAACTAAGGACGTTGAGAAAGACTTTTATAGAACGACAACACCAAGAATTAATACAAATACGAAGAATTCTAATGCACCTGCAGCTGTGCCTTCTGCTCAGTCGCAAACACCTGAAATCGTCGATACTAAAAGAAGGAAGGGCGTGACAGATAGTGGTGGCAACATGACAATGACAAAAAAAAGCAGTGGCTCCAATAGTTACACAATAAAAGCTTATATTTTCAATCGCTCAAGGCTAGTGAAAAATGGATCTACTATCCGCCTAATGATTGATGAACCAATAAAAATTAGTAGTCAAATAAGCATCCCAAAAAATACAATTCTAACGGGGAAAGCGGAGTTTGGCCAAGAAAGAATAATGATAACAATTAGATCAATCCAATTTGACAACCAAATTCATACAATAGATTTGATAGCATTTGGTATCGACGGCCAACTAGGTATTTATAGTGAAAGCATTATTGCCCATGATATCGCACAAGAGAGCATTGCAGGAGCCATTGATCAAGGAAATACAAAAGTTAATATTCCGGTCTTAGGAGAGGTATCAGTTGATTTAGCAAAAGCTAAACTAAAAGATCAATCTGTTGTTGTTCCTGATGGAACAGCTATAATTTTAAAAAGTAAATAATGATGAAATATATATTACTGGGCGTGACAATACTATTCTCCTGCATTGGTTTTGGACAAGTAACAGATACAATAGATCTATCACTAGACTACAACAGTTATTTAATCTTTAACACAGAAGACGTAAAATTCAATTATGGATCTAGCAGTGTCAAAGTAACACTCTCTGGAAATAAGCTAATTTTAGAAGGCTTAGAGGAAGATTTTAATAGCACAAATTTATTGGTCGAAACCGATAATAAGCTTTACATATTCATTTTAGAATATACCGAACAACCTAAGAAATTCATTTACAATTATACAAAGAGAGGGAATAAAGACAAAGATACTGAAATCGGTGAAGCTGTATTAATTGATAGTACCACAATAGTTAAAGAGTTTGCAGCACAAGCTGAAGAAACTCAAGAGTTTATTAAGCAAAATATCTACCATACCCAAGCAGCTAATCTGGAAAGGAAAATAATGACAATTGGCTTTCAAGAATACGATATGACCTCACTGGTAACAAACATAAACGTCGTTGATGACTATATGATTGTAAAATTAGATTTCATTAATGAATCAGATATTGATTACTTGATGGAATATTTGGAAATTGTAATTGTAAATAAGAAAAATGCTGTCAAAAAAAATGCCGTAGAAGAAATTCCTGTTAAGATCTTATCCTACTCAAAAGATGAACGAAATATTAAAGCAAACGGAACATTATCGCTAACCTTATTAATTGATAAGGTGACCCTTTCAAAGAAAAAGAAAATGGTCATAAGGATAATCGAAAATAATAAAGATAGAAGAGGGGATAGAAGTATTCAATTGAACATTCCTTATCAGTACATCAATAAGGCAAAAATAATTGAATAATGAATGACTACAATCCAATGGTATTCATCTTAACCATATTTGCCATATTCATTTTTGGATTAGTTGCATTTGACTACTTGATATATCATGAACTAATCAAAAATGAAAACGAACTGCATTGGTTTTTAAATACCCTAATGTTTGAAGTTGGCGTGTATGAAAAATTCTTAAAAGGAGAATATGTATTCAAATTTGCCTCGACGTTTTGCTTGATAGGTTCAGTTTGGGTTATGCCTTCAAAAAGAAAATATAGCAAAGAAAATAGGACTAGAAACACTATCATTCTGTTGGTGTTTTCAATCCTTTATTGGTATGGATTCCTTCAAGTAGACAGCTATGACCTTATTGTTTACCCTACTATCATTTTGATTCACATAGTACTAATATTTGTTGTCGTTAGATCATACAACAAAGTACTAAAAGATGAAAATATCCTCGGAGTAACAGACAAAGGCCTTCACCATGAATTTTCGTTTAAGTTTAAAGTTGACCCAGATAAAGACGACGAATAATGCAAGAGCTAGTAATAAATAATCCCTTTCAAGGAGTTTGGAATGAAGCAGGAGCAGGAGGTGGCAAAAGTTCTTCTATTGTTGAACCAGTACACTTTCAAGCTTTTCAAAAAGGGATGGCGTGCTACATATATGACTATAAAGGGAGCCCTCCAACACTTGGACTAACTGCTTATAATTACTGGCTAGACAATGGAAAAAAGGGCAACTTTAATTTACTTAATTTTTCAGCGCCTTGGCTATCAAAAAAGGTAAATCCTATCCACATTAATAATTTGCACAATAATCTAGTGATCGGAGAATATGCCAATGCTTTGATGAAGAATTTAGAAAAGACTTGGATATCTAAAACAGATTTTTGGGCCAACAACGCTATTAATTTCACACAGGCTGCAATTATGTATCTGAAACTAAAGCACCCTGAATTTTGCGACCTACCGCATGCTATTTCCTTCATTCTAACAGATTATGAAGTAACATTAGAAGCATTGGCATCATGTGAGGAGATTAAACCACTAATTCAGCCGATTATTGTAGCTCATGAAAAAAATGCTGAAGGACAATTGACAGGTGTAATTTCTTCAGTGCAGCTGCCAACATCAAAACTTTTTAATAAAGAATTGTACTTTTCACTTAGCCCTACAAAGGAAGATTATGATAACGACAACGTTGTAGATCTGGATATATCAAATGAAGAAAATCCAACAAGTTTGATTGTTTGCAATGATCCAAATTTAGAAACCGCTTTATCTCCGGTAATTTCCGTGATTACTTCAGTTGTAATGAAAAATATTAATCAAAAAGGCAAAATACCATGTTTGTTTTCAATAGATGAACTGCCTACGATTTATATTATGAACTTGTCTCAGTTGCCAGCAACAGCAAGAGCGAACAAAGTGGTTACATTTTTATCTGTGCAAGATTACTCGCAGCTTGCAAAAGACTACGGTGACAAAGAGGCGAAAACAATTATTTCGAATATGGGTAATCAGTTTATTGGATTAACAAATAATGCTGACACCGCGAAGCGTATTAGCGATATGCTTGGAAAGGTCAAGAAAGTTGACATTTCATATTCAACATCAAGCTCTTCAAATAGTACTTCAGAGAAATTACAATTAGAAAGCGTTAGAGAAATGAGGGATATCGCCGGGCAACCCATAGGACATTTCACGGGTAAAATAGCGGGAGGGGAGCCACCATTTTTTTCAGCACAATTTGAGGATTTCGAAGGCAACTATTTACAAGGAAAAACTGCTGGTTTAAAACCACTTCCAATAAATATACCGAAAGGTTATCCATTTGACAAGAAAAATGTGAACATGGAAACTCTCAAGCTATACTATAATGATCTGATGGTAGAAAATTTCGATAGAATTAATCAAAATGTCAAAGACATCTTGCAACCCTTCAGAGAGGTTGTTGAAAGCAAAAGAAAGTAAACAGTAATAAAATCATCAAGTCTGATTAATAGTTCTACTTGTAATTAAAAGCGACATATCTAGACATCTGTACTTTACTATATTTTAGTAATTTGTACCATCTAGAAATCAAAAGCGACAAAATTAGACATTGGCATTCCAAAATACTAAATCCTTTCTCTGATTCATAAGCGACACATTTAGACATGCACTTTTCGAATACAGATAGTACACAGACTAAGTCATAAAACAAATTCTACGATTATTGCGGTTTAAAAGGCAATTAATACATTAAACGACATATTTAGACATGCTTAACATTTTGTAAACAAGCTATTTAAAAGAATAAGGGCAATAGAAGCGACATATCTAGACATCAAATGACAATTGGCACAATTACTTCTCATCCCACTCCTGAATCCTAGTATCTTTATAGCTAGTAAAAAAACAAAAGCGACAATTCTAGACATTAATGAGTATACAATATTTTGATTACGACAACAAATCCAAAAGTTCAGGAAAGTAAAATTTATATTCTAAGAGTATGTTGCCATCCGCGAAATCAAAAGTTAAGAATATAAGTAAAGCGACAAAATTAGACATCATTTTACAACGGATATTAGTATAGTACAACACTATATATGAATAGTAAATTGAAAAGCGACAAAATTAGACGGTCATTTAGCAATAAAATATTTTACAAACCATTAACTAGTAATCTATTGGACAAATAAAAATCTTTAAGCGACATATCTAGACATCAACAAGAATTAAACTAAAACTATATAAAGCGACAATAATAGACAAGCTGTAAAATCAATGTTTAGTCCAACTGCGACAATTATAGACATCTGGATTTATCCAAGGTTTCACTATAAAGCGACATATCTAGACATCAAATGTAAAATGCTCTTTAACAACTCATTTACTAGTAAAACCAAATTAGGAATATCTTTAAGCGACATATTTAGACATCAAGGATTCTATGAATTCAATACAATACTAGAAGCAAATAAATAAAATCCCGACATTGCTATATAATTCGCACATTTTCCAAATAATCTGTTTTATGACAATAAGGCAGAGATAAACTATTAATTGACTAAAAATTAGTCAAAACACAAAAATTTTTTTTTCATTAGCCCATTGTGGGCGAATAACCGAACGAAGAGAGTATAATCGCAGAAATTTAGGCGAAATTTTTGGTAAAAAATTATGACTAGAATTTATTCCATATTTCTATAATAATTCTACTATATAATACTTTATAAATATATTAAACATTTATAAGACTTTACCAACTCTGATAGCCTTTGCTGTAAAAGGGTTTGTAAGGTAATATGACGACAATTTTAGACATATCGACGACACATTTAGACATCTCAGATACAGATTAAACGACAATTCTAGACATATAGGCGACAACTTTAGGAAAATGTCGCTTATCATGTCGCTTTTAATTTATACCTTTGTTCACAACCAAAATAATATGGATAAAGATAATCATAAATTAACCATCCAATCGAACGAAATTACACTTTCGAAAATAAATGTCAACTCTGTCTACCAAAAAAGAGTGTTATACGCAATTGTTGATAGTGTTTCACCATATCTGCGGGATAAACTCAACACTTCTCTCAACGAAGAGGGGCTAGAGCTCAACTACGAAAAGGGCATGTTTGAAGTGGATCGAATAACCTATAGATTAAAAGATATCGAACCAAATCACCAAAACTATTCACTATTAAAGAAAGGGTTAAATGATCTCCTTTCGCAATCAATCAATATCGAAACAGATGAAAACATTATCGGAACATCATTAGTTTTAAAATACATTTGGAATAAAAGAGATGAACATATAGAGATTACGATCGATAGAGACCTTTACAATTTCTTAACGACATTATCAAAAGGATATACATTATTTCAGTTGAAAACAGCCATGTCACTTCCCTCAGTCTATTCAATGAAAATATATGAACTCATTGCTAAGTGGAGAGGAAAACCAAAATTTTTCATAGAGATAGACAAGCTGCGTTTCTTAACAAATACACTGGAAAAATACAAAAAGACAAATGACCTAATTAAAAGAGTTCTAGAGACAAGCAAAGAGCATTTGAATCAAAGTACAACGACAGATTTAAGATTTGATTACGAGCCAGTAAAATCAGGTAGATCAATTATTGGATTCAACATATTTGTCATAAAAACAGAAAATTCATTTGAGTTCAACAAAGAAGTAAATTCAACCTCACCCTCTTGGGATTTGCCGCGCTCCATAATTACCGTTTGCAAAGAGTTAGAAATTACCCTAAAAGGTAAATCCTTTCAATACTTCAAAGATTTCTACATATTAAAAGAGAAAAATGAAACTGCAGTAATAGAACAAATACGCTACTGGGAAAGTATGGCTAGAAAAGGTGAAAAGCTTATAGCTGGCTACATTATCAAATCAATAAAAAGGGAATTAGGTGAAAAATAATAAGCAATGTTCAATAATACAATCATATCAAACCTAATAGACCTAAAAGCCAATTTAAAGGAAGTTAGCTTAATTAAAATATTAACGTTTCTAAATGTAGAAATAGTAAATAAAGACAAAAACTTTGCAATTCTTGAAAAAAAGAACTCCGATAAATATTTAATATTTAAAACCAAACAAGATACAATAGATTGCATAAATCTGTTCGACTTAAACATCAAGTACAAAGTGTCGGGCTTTGACTTGCTAATGGATTATTTGGATCTAACTAGGATGCAATCCTTGCAAAGCACTTATGAGGCAATAATTAACACTGAAGGCAAAATCAAGACAGCGCAATTTGAGGCTTGTGAAAAAAAAAGCGTTTTAGAGAAGTACTTTGGAATCAAACAAGAGCTAAAGAAAATAGAAACGCATCAATTAATTAAACATCCAATATTTATTACCAATGACGGTAAACTTGCTGTAAATCTATATAATCCCAATCAAAGTCAAGTTAACGACATGATGAAATTTGATCTGAACTCAGCAGAGACTATATTAAATAACCCATACGCGACAATCAAATACAAACTTGAAAATTTAGCACTAAAGAATAGCATTAATTTAGTTTTTCATCCTAAATACCTCATTACCTCTTCAGCTGATCAATACATAGATAATCCATATATTTTATTCAATAATAACATAACACAAAGTGAAATTGACAAGGTTCTATTTAACGAAATTAACACAGATAAAGAGATTCTGAAAGCAACCCAAATTAATTTAGTAAGCGGGCCATTTGATAACATGATTGGTTGCATTCAACTACTGCACTACATACTAAATTCAATGGTCGATTATGTTCATTTTAACCTTGAGGTAAAAAGTGAATACATTAACATTACCATTTCTTGGAAAATTGCTGAAGGAATCGGAAGGGAATTACGCCTAGCATTATCCAACTCTTTAAAAACAGAAATTCACAAGAATATTTTTGAACGATATTATTCAAAGGTTTTAGGGAATACAAAGTATTCAGAAAATATAGACCTGTTACTTGATAAAACGCATAAAATAGAAAAGAGACAAAGCTATGTGAACAAAAAAAAGGACCTGGTTTTGTACAGGTTATCAATTAATTCGCTATCTTTGTATGAGTATGCAAGACACATGATTAGGGTGTTTGAACTTGAAAATGTGAGCATACAAAACTGTCTTAAACATTAAAAATTATTATGAACAACTATGCAACCAAAGAAAGGGAACCTTAGCTCCAAAAGTAAAAATTTTGGTACTAAAAAAGGATTCTCTTATTACAAATCTATGCTTGACATTGCAGAGTTTTTGCGCAGTAAAGGCAATGATATTGGTAAAAATTACTTTGTAGAACACCGAGAGTCTACAAAAGCAAATCCAAAGTTTAAAAAATTTAATTCTGATGGTGTCCATATTGACACTATTGGTATTTACCGTCAAGAACAAAAAAAGGGGCAACCTGCATTTTATTTTGTGAAATCTTGGGATGCAGGACTCGATAAATCAGCTCTTAGTATTTATGATTTTTTAATCCATGAACTAGAGTTAGGGGGCCAATCAAATTCTTTAAAGGTTGTACATGACATTTTAAAAGGTTATGATGAAAGTGACGAATTGTATATGTCTTCTAATAATGACATTGCAACAACAGATTATAGCAAAAGTAATGATATTGAAAAGTTTAAAAAATACAACACAGTTGAAAAATTTACTGATTTTCTCTACCTATCAGAAAGAGGAATTTCAGAGACACTATTGAAAAATATAAATATCAATAATAGCTTAAGAATCATTACACATTTTAATAAGAAAATAGTACAAAAGATTACAAATACTGCTTTCGTTATGAAGGGAAGTAAGGGCTACACAGCATATTCATGTAGAAATAAAATGAAATATCCGATTGCCATTTATGACGAAAATGGCAAATCAATTCCAGAAGAAAAAAGAGAATTTAAAGTTAACAACTTCAAAGGGTTTCCTTATGCTGTGCGAGACAGTGTGTATTTTTGTTTTTTACCAAAGAATACTTTAGCTGAGAATAAAGAAATCCCTTTAGGGCAAATAAAAGACTTGGACCAATTGAGTATTTATGAATCAGGGATTGATGCCCTTTCATATTATCAAATGAATACAAACCAGTGTCAAAAAATAAATTTGCTAATTGCCTCGTATGAAGGAGCCAAAGGCGTAAAACAAGATGACACTATTT
>JBGCDT010000480.1:0-6153 GCA_045105695.1 Saprospiraceae bacterium
CAGCTCCTTCCCATCCTAAAAAAGTATGCGCTAATCCAAAGAAATGTCCTACCTCATGTGGCAACACGTTAGAGCCATACATGGAAGCACGACGAATCATGATAAAATCGTATTCAAAATCCTGTCCTTGAATATAATATGATAGAGTAGTTCCACCACCATTTGTCACACCTACATTATTGGTTATGTAAATATTCAATGCATCACCAGCCTTGTATTCATTAGCTTCATTCCATATTTCAATTGGACCTGACGGTGTATCATAGCCTTCATGATTCGCGATTTTAGTATTATTGATATAATTGATTTCTCCTTTTAAATAAAACTGAATTTCGGTATCTTCATATGCATCATTTAAAATACACAACATATCAAGTACCTGCCATTTAGTTACTGGAGAATCTGAATCATCCAACCCCACCAAATGAATTTTCACAGGTACATAAGTAGTCGTGCCCCGAATGTTAGCGTGCTCTTCTAAATATTTTTTGTTTTTAACCAAACGGTCAATAATAGCTTCCTCCGTTTCTGGAGTCAACTGACAGGTCAAAGCATTAGGAACCTGAGCCAATAATGAAAAATTAATAAATAAGAATAAACAGAGGACCGCCAAGAGGAAGGTCTTTTTCATAGCAAAAAAATTTAGATCGTTAGAAATAAGAACCGGGCAGTTCCAAACTTCTAATCTTAAACATACTAAAAAATCCTTTAAGATCATGATGACCTTAAAGGATTTTCTAATTAGCCAAAGCTAAACGATTATCTGATAACCAATCGCTTGGTAGTTACACCCGTTTCTGTTTGAATAGAAACCATGTAGATACCTGCTGACATATTGTTTGTAGGAATTTCGATAGTATTGGTTCCTTTGTCGAAGTTGTTTTCGAGGCTAGAAATCAATTGACCAGCAGCACTATATACATTGATGGTTGCATCCAAAATATTAGTCGTTTCTGCATCAATGAAAATAACATCCGATCCTATTGCAGGATTTGGACGCAAGTTCCAACCATTAAGTCCTTGAACATTCTGTACGCTAGTCTCAATAGCATTAGTATTAAACTCTGCTACATCAGAGAAAGCTGTACACAATTCGTATTCTCCGTAAGGACGTACTCTCCAGCTAAAAGGAACTGAAGCATTTGCTAATAAGTCTTCTACCACGGCAGAAGTTGAAGTAGTAGTTACTGTTCTATAATAAGGACCTGGTGAGAAAGAACCATTTGGTCCAACCTCAACAACATATCCATCTGCACCTTCAACAGGTTCCCAAGTCAACCATACAGAATTGAATGGTACTTCAGCTCCGTTTATAGGAGAAACAAGAGTTGGAGATTCTGTTATTTCTTCAAGGTTTGGAATAGTACCAGGGTCAAGGTAATTTCTAGCATTCGTAGCCAAATCAGCATATACTGCATCTACCTGATCATCTGTGAATTCATACTCTGTGCAATTTTCGAAATAGCTCATTGTATTATTTTCCATAGGGTTGATAACAACTCCATCAGGATCCATTGTTCCTTGATTGAAAGGAGAACATCCACCACTCTGGCTAGAGTGAAATCCAAAAAGGTAATCAGGAGGTGTATCACACATTCCGTCAGCAACTGTAGCACAGTTTGGATCATTTACTCTTTCATTAGGTGTGTTGCCTGGGCTTGTCGGACCAACTTGTAAGCCGTGTGTCCCTTCATTCCAAGCATTCCCTTCCCATCCTAAGAAAGGATGCGACAAACTAAATAAGTGTCCCATCTCATGAGGCAGTACACTAGCACCATACATGGAAGCACGACGAATCATAATGAAATCATACTTATAGTTCTGTCCTTCGATGTAGTAAGCGAGTGTCGTACCGCCACCGCCGCTACTTCCTACATTATTAGTAACGAATACGTTAATAGCATCGTTTACTTTATGATCTAGCGCCTCTTCCCAAATAACAGCAGGTCCGAATTGAGTATCATAATTCTCATGATTCGCAATCCTTGTGCTGTTGATGTGGTTGATTTCTCCTGAAAGGTAAAATTGAATATCCAATGGCTCCCATTCTGCATTAAGAATACACAACATATCCAAAACCTGATATCCAGGTACAGGACTTGGCTCATCATCAAGACCTACGAGGTGCACCTTTACCGGAAGGTACTTTGTATCTCCTCCGCGCGTTTCTGCATTCGAGTTAGAAGCCTTTCGATTATTGAGCATTCGCTGTTTCAACTGTAGGCCCTGCTCGTGAGTCACTCCACACTTGCCGTGATTCTGAGCATAAGTTGGAGCAGATAATAGAGCTACAAAAAGCCCCATCAATAGTAATACTTTTTTCATGTCTTAGAATTATTTTTATTTTTTAAAGAGAAGCAAAGTTGAATGTTATTTGCTCCTGTTAAGTAATTGAGTAGCTTCAAAGGAATCAACCATAGAGTAAGTCCAGCCTCCGAACGCTTTTATTTCTGAAGATAAAGGTAATAAAAAATCGGGCCTCAGTGTGTCTCTACCGAGTCAAAAGCAATTACATATGCTTTTTGTTTTACATAAACATTACGTTTAAAAAGATAAATCGCCCCTTGATAAACCACCATTAAAAGTCCATCAAGGTTTAAGTTGCTCTAAAAAATAATTACTTTTGCAAAAATTTTCAATTACCTGGAATGATTGATCATTGTAACGTGCACATTCTACATTGATCAATCCTATCATTCCTAAAAAAACTTAAGTTAATTCATATGAGTAAAGTAACCGTTGTGGGAGCTGGAAATGTTGGTGCTACTGTCGCCAATGTACTAGCTCACAAAGACATTGTAAAAGAAGTTGTATTATTAGATCTGAAAGGAGACATGGCCCGAGGTAAAGCTCTCGACTCTTGGCAACAAGCTCCTATCGATTATTACAGCACCAGCCTTAAAGGGACCGAGGACTACAGAGATACAAAGAACTCTGATATCGTAGTTATCACTGCTGGTATTCCTCGTAAGCCTGGGATGAGCCGTGATGATTTGATTTCTATCAACGCTGGTATTGTAAGTAGCGTAACGAAATCCATCATGAAGCATTCAAAGAACCCAATCATTATTGTGGTTTCTAATCCGTTGGATGTAATGACTTATGCAGCTCACAAAGCTTCTGGTTTGAAATCTAACCGTGTGTTCGGAATGGCTGGTATTTTGGATACTGCTCGTTACAGAGCATTCCTGGCTACTGAGTTGAATGTATCTCCAAAAGATTTGCAAGCTGTATTAATGGGTGGCCACGGAGACACCATGGTTCCACTACCTAGATATACAACTGTTGCAGGTATCCCTGTTACAGAATTGATCGAAAAAGATAAGCTAAAAGCCATCGTTGAAAGAACGAAGAAAGGTGGTGGAGAACTCGTTAAATTAATGGGTACTTCTGCTTGGTATGCTCCAGGTGCTGCTGCTGCTCAGATGGTAGAGTCTATCGTAAAAGATGAGAACCGAATTTTCCCATGTTGTACTGCACTGAATGGCGAGTACGGTCTGAAGAAGACTTACTTAGGGGTTCCTGTGAAGTTGGGTAAAAACGGAATCGAGCAAATCCTTGAACTTAAATTGAACAAGTCTGAGATGAAGTTGCTTCAAAAGTCTAACGAAGCCGTAACTGGCGTGATGAAGACCTACGATGCAATGCAGAAGAAAGCTGCCGCTGCTGCTAAAAAGAAACCAGCAAGAAAGACGACTGCTCGTAAGAAGAAATAAGACAATCAGAATCTACTGATTTTCACCTAAAGCCATTCGCAATAAACTGCGGATGGCTTTTTGTTTTAACATTGTTTAAGAGCTAAATGAATAACTTATTTGTAAAGCTCTGACAATTCTATGCTTTGTCGTGTGAACAATGATTTTTTTACATCAGTTCTAACTATCTACCTCGTTAAAAGCATTATATTTAGCAACCAAACAAACACTAATCTGTTCTACTTTTGATAAATCGAACAGGCTACAAAGCTAAAAAAATGATAGCACCACTTATCAACAATGAGGTTCTAGCTAGAATGCAAACAAACAAAGGAGAAACAGTTCATCAGATCTCCTATGAAAAACCTGTATTCTTAGTTTTCCTAAGGCACTTCGGCTGTGTCTTCTGCAAAGAAGCCTTATCCGATCTTTCCCATATGCTGGATAATATTCGCAATAGAAATATCCGTCTGGTTTTAGTTCATATGGCAGAAGATCAAACCTTAGCGGAAAAATACTTCGCTCAGTATAAGCTGAAAAACGTTTCTCACGTTTCAGATCCAAATATGAAATATTACCAAGAGTTTGGACTTTCGAAAGGAAGCTTCTCTCAGCTCTTTGGTCTCAAAACCTGGATGCGTGGTTTTTCCGACAAAGTAAAACCGCACAAACTAGAGCTCTCCAAACAGTTGGGTGACGCTACTCAAATGCCTGGCATCTTCACCATTTACAAAAGTGAAATCATCAGTAGCTATATTCATCGTCGAGCTTCTGACCTTCCAGATTATGAAGCGCTTCTTGAAAGGGCGATGGAGCGGGTTCGGTGATTTTTTTTAAAAAGGTAGATGAGGCTGATAGGGTAGATCAGGTTGATGGGGCTGCCTTCTATCGCTTTTTTATACACAAAACGTGTAATCTTATCTACCTCATCCGCCTTATCAACCTCATCTACCCATTCAAAAAAATACAATGAAAGGATTCAATTTCTCAAACTATAAAAATCCAACTGAAGGTTCCACCTTCGATAAGCTGCTCAAGCTCTTTAAGGAACTTTTGATTCATACTTCGGGTAATGTCTCAGAAGCCTTGTCTTGGCTGACAGAGTTGGATAAGGAATATAAACTGACGACGCCCGAATATGGGATGGCTGATTTTATTCAGGACTTAATTGATAAAGGATACATCAATCAGCCAGAGACCGGAGATGGTGGTTTTGCACCAACGAAGAAGATGGAAATTGGTCTGCGCCAAAAAGCACTAGAAGATATTTTCGGACAGTTGAAAAAAGCGAAGAAGGGAAATCATAACACTAGAATTACAGGCAAGGGAGATGAGACCACCTCTGATCTTCGCCCCTATGAATTTGGCGATAGCCTAGAGAATATTGCTTTCTCTGAGTCTATGAAAAACGCTCAGATCAATCACGGACTTGATGATTTCAAACTGACGCAAGATGATCTAGAAGTCAAAGAGACTTTCTATCAAAGTCAGATGAGCACGGTCTTAATGATTGACATTTCACACTCCATGATTTTGTATGGCGAAGATCGAATCACACCTGCAAAGAAAGTAGCAATGGCACTTGCCGAACTTATCACTACCCGCTATCCAAAAGATACACTGGATATTATCGTTTTCGGAAACGATGCCTGGCAAATAGAGATCAAAGATTTGCCTTACCTAAATGTTGGTCCTTACCACACAAATACGGTTGCTGGATTAGAACTCGCTATGGATTTACTCCGCAAAAGAAGAAATCCAAACAAGCAGATTTTCATGATCACAGATGGTAAACCTACTTGCATCAAAAAAGGAAAAGAGTATTATAGAAATAGTTTTGGATTGGATCGAAAGATAATAGCCCGCACCCTGAATCTGGCGACGCGTTGCCGTAAGATGCAGATTCCAATTACGACTTTTATGATTGCGAATGATCCTTACCTCGTTAAGTTCGTGGATCAGTTTACAAAGGCGAATAATGGGAAGGCGTTCTATAGTAGTTTGAAAGGTTTGGGTGAGTTTATCTTTATGGATTATAAAAATAATAAACGGAAGTCGCGGTAATCTTTAGCTGTTCTGCCCATTATTATACAGACGGTTGTTTAGAAAAATCAACTTTGCAATTATTGTCTACCTCTACTCGTTATTCCAAAGTTCTTATTCTTTCTAAACACAAACTCATCAAATGAAAAAGCAACTACTCTTTTTCCTTTCCTTCTTAGCTACTGCAAATCTTATTGCACAAACAGCAACCCTCGAAAAAAGTGATACTACTGACTGGTCCGCTTTTGAGCAAAAAGTAGTACAGCTCGGAAAGACAATTCTTACTGATACTCTACTAGAAAATAGAATTGCGGCGGATAAAGAGTTGCGAACCCAGTTGCCTGAAATACTTAGCCAAAATAACAGCTTCTCCTACCCTTTCGATTCTGTGCAAACTATGTCGATTCAATACCCA
>JBGCDT010000481.1:0-6050 GCA_045105695.1 Saprospiraceae bacterium
CTTCCTTGTGAGTTGGAGTTTATAGTCAATTCAGAACCTGCAGCTGTAAACTGAAACCAGGTGTTGACTGAACCAACTCCTGCGGCTGTACAATCACCATTAAGAAGGTCAGTTGTTGCGCCGTCAAAGTTGAAGCCACTACAACCACCACTAAGGTCGGTTATTACTTCAGCACTGGCGCAATCATTATTGGCAGGCTGAGCATATGTCAAACCAGGCAATAAAAGACAGACCAAAATTAAGAATGATAATGATTTAAGAGAATAGGTGATCGGCTTGCGTACCGACAATAGAGTAAACCTTTCTATCATGGTGATGATAAGTTTTGATTTGTAAATTAAAAAGTTGGATTCCATGTCCCAATAGAGTGTTGGGGAGTAGTTAAGATCGGATAAAGCACAAATATATAAATTATCTGATGTTTTTATATACCCTTGATAAGCTAATTTTTGATGCAGAAAATTTGTTATAAGTTTCCTTTTGCCAATTCTTTTTTGTAACAAAATAGGTGCTGCGGAATATTATACTTTTAGGAGTGAAGCGCTGTTCTGTCCTTTTTTAAGTGTTGACTTACAGCTAGTTGTATAAATATATTATTCCAATGTAATGACCTCAATTTATGTAGTACTTCACATAATAAGGAAGACAGGAATGATGTGATTCCTTGAATTACCCCTAAAAGTGTAGTTTTATCGTATTACTGACTTTTTGTATAAGATTTGACTTAAAAACAACTGTTTAGCTTTTTTTATGCAAATGGCTATATTCGTGTCTAAATTTCAAATTGATGAAGAAAAAAGTAGCCATTATCACTGGAGGCAATGTAGCAGAACGAGAGGTTTCCCTTAAGAGTGCCAAGACAATTCATAAGCATCTTAATAAAAATAGATTTGATTCTTATATTGTAGAACTGAATGGGAATATTTTCAGAGAAACAGAATCCGATAGCCTTATAGATATGAATGACTTTAGTCTATCTGTTCCTCAAAAGGAAAAAATAAATTTTGATTACATATTCTTAATGTTACATGGTCATCCGGCAGAAGATGGCTGTATTCAGGGGTACCTCCAACTTCTAAATATTCCTTTCACAGGCTGTGATCAATTTGTAAGTGGACTAACTTTCAATAAGCAAGTTTGCAAAGATTATCTCCGGCCCTTTGGCATTCCAATGGCTAAATCCGAACTAATTTATAAATCTGAAAAATTCAACGAAGAGTCCATTCAACATTTAGGTCTTCCTCTTTTTGTGAAACCTAATAAAAATGGAAGTAGCTATGGCGTAACTAAGGTGAAGAAGCTTACGGAGTTACAAGCAGCTATTGAAAAGTCGTTTCAGTTTGACGAAGAGGTTATTATTGAACAATTTATGGAAGGACGAGAGTTTTCCAATGGAGTGGTTCGTAAAGGAAAAGAACTGATTGTCATGCCGGTCACGGAGATTATTTCCGATAACGATTTCTTTGATTTCAAAGCGAAGTATGAAAATCAAAGTCAGGAAATAACCCCGGCTGATTTATCTCCTGAATTGACTAAGCAAGTGCAAGATCTTTCTATAAAATTATATCAAGTATTGAATTGTAAAGGTTTGGTTCGATTTGATTCCATCCTCGTAAAAGACACCTTTCACTTTATTGAAGCGAATACGATTCCTGGGTTTTCAGAGCAAAGTATTTTCCCCCAACAAGCCATCGCTCATGGTTGGACAATTACGGAGCTGTTGGATTGTGTGATGGATGAGATGATTGATACGCAAGCTAGTTGAGCATTCACTTCAGTGCGTTTATCAAGTGTTTTAATCGATCTGATTGTATCATGTCAGGATTTTTTTCAATAGCTTCGATGTTGTCTTTTTTTGATTGGGTATTATAGAGAATCACCTGGAGTCCTCGATCATGAACCTTTGCAATATCGTCTATAGAAACCTGATCAAACCTGGCAACAAAACCATTTAGCTTCTGCGTTTCTGCAACTTCAATATTGGCAAGTAAATCATTGGTGGGTAAAAAAAGCAGATAATCATCTGAGTACTTTCTAATAAACTTAAAGAGTTGTAAGTCAACGGCTTCTATGACAGTATTAGCTGGTAGATCATATTGTTCTAGTAACTGAACCAGACCGTGTGCATATTGTTGGAAAAAGGCTGAATCCCGTTCAGCTACATATTCACCAGTATATGTTTTACAATCTAAGGCGAAGCGATATTGACTTAGGTTTTCTGTATGTTTAAATATGTTTTGGAGGCTTACTATTTTATAATCATGGTAAGGAGTGATGTCGTAATAAAGGTCTTCTATATCTTTCCAGTTTGATTCTTTTATCGTACCAGAACCATTGGTACTACTTTGCAAAAGTAAATCATGATAGGCTACCAATACACCATCCTTGGAGAGTTGAACATCTATCTCTGTTCCATCAGCGCCTAAAGCTAGTGCGTAGGTTATAGATTCGAAAGTATTGATAGGGTAGGAGTTGCTGATGCCCATGCCTGCATGACCGAGTGCCTCAATTTTATTGTTATTTAAATTGACGACATTATGATCTGTTTGATAACAAGAAATTTGTAAAAGTATTGTTAGGTATATTATGGTTCTTGATTTCATGACTATAATAAATTACCAAATTTTAAAGAAATCGACCTATCGTAACAATTCCCCAATTCCGAAAAACAGAATATCTTTCCAGCAATGGGTTGTAAGCCAAGCCAAAGAAATAAGGACTTTCTGTTTTTTGATACCGATATCCCAGAAGTAGATATCCATGTTGGTCCCAGCTCCTTTGTTTTCTAAAATCGATACTACTGATTTTTACCAAACTGCTAGTCGTATTACCCAGTCCGACAACAAATTGATGTTTGCCGCCAGTGATAAATTCCAAGCCAATTGGAAGAACAAAATCTGGATTAAAAGAATCTGTAAAATCCCTTAGTCTAAAGCTACTGACTCCCATGGTGGCATCTAGTCGGTATTTACTTTTGCTCAAAAGGACTCTTCCGTAGTTCAAGGAATAATAAGTCCCTGGTCCCAACAAAGCGATAGAAATGAAGTTTTTTTTATTCCTATCCAAATCCTGAGCAATACCGAGCTGGCTCGAAAAACAAAAGACTATTAGCAACAGCGAGCTCCACAGTCCGTTAAAAGTTTTATAAGAACACTTGTACATTTCGTTTTCCAGATTTGTAATCATTACTTTTGTAGTCAACAGTTACCTTCTTTCAAATGTAACAAAATCAGAGAATGAAAAGACACAACGATCAAAAAATAAATGAGGTGCTTGGCGACATGATCGACAAGTTTCGCCTGAAGCCTAAGCTCAACCAAACCATCATTCGAGACACCTGGAAAGAGTTGATGGGTCCACAAATAGATCGTTATACCAAAAGGATCACCGTCCGTAATAATAAACTTTTCGTTACAATTGATTCTTCACCACTCCGACAGGAGCTTTCCTATGGTAGAGATAAAATCTTGAAGAACTTGAATGAGCAGTTGGGAGAGGAGTTTTTGACGGATGTTATTATACGGTAGTGGAGGATTGGAAAAGGTAGAGGAGGGCTGTAAATGGTAGAAAGGGGTGGAAGAGGGTTCACTCAAACGCAATATCGAGTTTAACCCTCTTCCACCTCTTTCTACCCTCTCTTCCATCTTCTACCCTGAAATTTCCCATCCTAAAATCTTAAAACCGAGTGATATCTTTCTACTTCAATCCCTCATACATCCAACGCGCCAGTGCCTCTCGATTACTTTCCACCACGATTCGCTTCTGATCATTTTTATTTCTAATGTTACCCAACTCTATAAAGACAGAGGTAGGCTTGGGTTCCCGAAGCATGTGCAAATCGCGAGGAGTGACTGTGCCGTGGTAGTTGCCATTTCTTCGATGGATTCGATATTTGTTTTTAAAAGTCCGGTGCATGTTTTTTGCTAATTTTCTACCTTCCTTACTGCCTGGGAAGTGATAGAAAAATACATCTGTATTGACACTGGTGCTACGAGAGTCTATGTGTACAACCACACAGTACTGTTCTTTAATTCCTTGCTTTTTATGTTTTTCATAAAGTGTATTTACAGCACTTGATCGTTGGGCAAGTCTTTTTTTCTGAGAAGCAGGAATGCGGTAATTCCCCCAGCAGTATTCATCATTATCGACTCCAAGGTATTTACCAGAACGTAAGCCGTCGTTTTTATCTCGAATGATCATATAGACCAGCGCACCTCGCTGCAACAGCTGTCGAGTCAACCGTAAAGAAACATCATAAGCATATTCATCTTCACAAAGTGTCTTTCCTTTTTGTTTACCAATGGCTCCTGGATCAGGACCTCCATGACCACTAACGACATAGTAAACCTTTCCACGTAAGCTGTTGTCAATCAAACGTACATAAGAATTCTTAGGACCAAAAATTGGATACTTTCTAATCCCACCATTGGCCTCTAGTTTTTTAATGGTTTCGGAATCCAATTTGTCGGAAGGATTATTTTCGTAAGATTCAGAAACATTAGAGGCTGTATCATTCGCCTTTTGTTTATCTGTCTCGATTGGCTCTGCAGCAATAGGTTCTGTATCTGGAGGTGTTGAATTATCACCATCCAAACAATAGAGTTCATGATAGCCAACCCATAATACATTGCTGGCTGTCAAAGTCATATTTCTATTTCCTTCTTTAAGCATTCTTTCGTTGTAGCGCTTGATGCGCAAGGCTTGCTCCCAGGTGTCAATCCCGATGGTAGAGCGAATGCTTTTTCCGTTGTAGGTGTAAATCAAAACTGGGATGTAATACTTTCTTCCTTTGATTAATTTCGATTCTCTATTTAAATCATTAAGCGCATAGAAACGGTCAAAGTTGCATTGATGAGCATGTAGCTCATATCGTTTTAGAAGTACAAAAATATTATCGCCTGCTTTTGCAGATACTCTGTGGTAGCGATCTGTGATGGCTTCTCCGTGATAGCAAACATGGTGTGCCTCAGCGTGCTCCTCCACGTGAGTGTGAATCAGAGAATCAGAATTGGTGTTTTCGCCAATAGGCAGAAGAGAAACAATAGAGGCGTTGGAGGGAGGGGGAACCAATTCGACTCTATTCCCTTCTCCAAAAGGCAATAACAATAACAGCCATAAATTCAAGAACCGGTAGTGAATCATATTTTGTAGTACGAAAGTCATGGTGAAGTGTTATATGGTCCGTTCGTTTTTTCTGTGCTAATAACGTTTTCGTATGCTGTTTATTGATTGTAGGAAGTTAGTTTGGTGTTATTAGTATTTTAAAATCACAAAGCTATAAATTATAGCTTTTCAAAAAAACACTTTCAAAGAATAATATTTAAGTAAGTGCTTAACCACACAAATCACTTACTGGTTGTTATGGAAGGATAATGAAATAACCTCTTCAAATAAGGGTACTTATGGGGTGACTCCTGTTACTTGTTCTGAGGAGTCTTGAATACATCCAAAATGTAGTTTGACAAACTAGTGAATAGATTTGAGGCTCTGGTAAAAGAAAAGAATAAGGAGTTCGTAAATGAGTATATCAATGCGTCACCTTCAACGTATCAATCTCCGCACGCACTTTTACCCAGTCGATCAGCATCTGTTCTTTCTCTAATAAGTTCTTTTTTTGTCTGGGCGATTTCAGTTTTTCATGCCATTCTAGATGTAACACTGGAATCGAAATTTGCTTATCGTCAGCTAAGTCAGCAACAAAGGCATTATCTGCTAAACTGATGGCCGTCAGATCTGGAAATAAAACTTTGACTTCTTTCGCCACCTTTCGGTAAAGGAGTTCATTAGCCATGAGGCTGTCGATCTTAGCATTGAGTTTGGAGATGGTCTCATCCTTTTGGCGTTGATTGTCTTTACTGTTTTCTACCACTTTGAGATAGTTCGCCTGAGTAGATTTTAGGTTTTCAATGGCCTTGCGGGATTCCGTATCTTGAAGGAAATCAATTTTAGTGCGACCTGCTCCGCCGTCTATCATTTGTTGAGTCACAACTTTAATACTGTCATTAGCTAAGTACTTTCCTAACAATACTTTTACAACTAGTGAGTCCGAG
>JBGCDT010000482.1:0-2964 GCA_045105695.1 Saprospiraceae bacterium
CCACGTAATGACTTGCCGAAGCATTATCCGCTACGGTATCTGTGATTTTGATATCCCAGTTTTCGATGCGACTGCCTACGATTTCTATGGAAACCAAAGCGTAATCAATCGCTGAAAGGACATCTGTAATTGCAATGTTAGAAGAAGGCAAATCTTTCGACAATACAAATGCAATCTCGGCCTCGGCCTTTGGTTGCATGAGTTCTGACCAAGGAATGACATCTCCGTTTAGGACCTCCATTGTGTTTAGGAGGATGCCGAAATCAGGTTGATCTACACCCAGTTGTTTTTGTACTGCTTTGGAGGTCAGACCTATTTTGCAACCCGTAACAAAAGCACCTTCCGCTATTCGTTGTCGGATGTTGTATTTTTGAATGGCATAAGCGGCATCGATATCCGCTACGCCAATCGTCTCTCGCAATGGACTGCAAGTTTCCCCGCTTTGAGCCGCTGTTCTTAGTTGAGCGGCCAGTTGGTTTAGTGTTTCGTTCATCATTTCTTATTCGACTTTAGTCTTCGGAAAGAATACCTCGGATGTTCCAATTGATGCTCACAGCATCGGAAGTAAAGTCACGAAGCGTCTGCCATTGACCTACAGTACTAGCTAATACCCAGTCACCATTCGACTGTGCCGGCCCTGCATCACAACCTACTGTTCTCAAAGAGGATGGATGATCGACTTCTACAGCAATCCAAAGATCGTCTCCAGACAATTCAATCGGAGTAGGTAAAGTATAGGTGTTCCAATCTGCTCCATTGATTCGGCCAGTAAGATCAGGGCTTGTAAAGAGGATATCCCCAGGTCCTGTCCCCGTCGCTGCTTCATCGTAAATGATAATTTTGCAGCTACCTGGCGCATCTAAGATGTAGTAGTCTACCTCTGTGAGTTTGAACCCAGAATAAGGAGTTGTCAATGTACTCGAAAACCTGACCGCAGCCTGATAGGTGTCTGGGTCAAGCAATGGCGCAGAGACGTTGTCTCCGTCTAATCGTAGGGATTCGCCTGAGTCGTCATCTCCACAACTGGAGGCTAAGCAAACGATGGTCAGAGCGAGCAATAGTAAATTCTTCATGTGTTTTTTATTTTAGTTTGAATGTCGGTTAAATGTACGGAAAGGGTTTGGATTGGGTTGGGGGAGCTTGGGGGGATTAACGTTTTTTTAAGGGTTGGGGGGAATTATTATTATCAAGATTTCTTGAAAGTAATCAGCGCATCTTTCGTCGTATCGCCACTAGTAAGATCCGTCGTCACGGTGAGAGAGTTGCGTTTTTTCTTCTCAATATAAAAAATGATGCTCTTGTTTTCACCAATCACTAATACCGTTTTTTTGATCGACTTTTTTCTTCTTTTAAATTCCTTTGTTTCAACTTTCCATGTTTTAAATTCTTGAACTTTCTTTTTACATCCACCTCCATCTTTACCGAAAACGTAGGTAGCTGTACCGTCTTCACGTAAAATTATATCTTGCTTCTTTGCACATTTGTCTTTTATTGGAGATTTGACCAATGTCCAGGTTCCTACGTATTTGGAGTTCTGGGCGTTTGAGGTGAGTGAGAATAGGAATAATAGGGATAGAATGTTGATTGTTTTTTGAATATTCATTTTTTGTTTTTTAAGTATTTGTAGTTTTTGTAAATGATGGTTTAATTCGCTGGTTGCAGTCGACTTTGTAGTTCACTTTGGAATATTGTATTACCCTGGCTTAGTTAGGTAAAATGAATATTTGGTATCATACTACTTTCATCTCTAGCTGCCAGAGGCAGCGGGTATACCTATCACGAACTTTTAAAGTTCGCGCTAGCGGGGTTAAGAAAAACCGGACTTTGTTGTTTTAGTATTCCGGTAGTCATTTCTGACTTGTCTAGGGGATCAAACATATACTGTATATGTTCATAAAGTTTTTGGCTCTGGCATGGCTCCGCCAGGCATGACACGATCAGTGCCATGAATAGGTAAATCCTTTTCATGATTTAATTTTTTGAAAGGTTAAGAAATAAATTATTAGTTAATCTCTAATATCATATCTGTTGGGTCGTTTTAATCGGGTTGGTATGTGACATCGAAACGACCTTCTGTAATTTTAAGAGTGTCTGGAATATTATTTATTCGTAGTAGACGTAATTCGAACTCTGCAGAAATGATATTTTTAACAGTATCTAAATTTGTTATTTGAACATTATTATTATTCAACGTATCAAGCTCGTAAGTCTTTGATGTTCCTGTAACACCTAAAAGGCTGGTACTAAATGTTGCATCTTTTCTGTTAAGCTGAGAAAAATCTAATTCTCCTTCTGAGTAAATTGGTCTAAAATTCATACTGAATATATCTGAGAGGGCTGAATCTAGTGGAGGAAAATTTCCTTCAGGAAAGTATCTGGCTGTAATATAAAAGTAAAAATTATCGGCTGCTCCTGTTCCTATCTCATCGTAGCTAGATTGTATATCTTGGAGTCCTAATCCATTCGCTTCCGCTACCCAAAGTTCCCCATTAATCAGGCAACCAAAAGTATTATTTCCGTCTTTGGTGGCATCGGGTAATCCCCAGGGATTATCGGGGCCGTCGTCTTTTCCGCAGGAGGCGAATAGGAAGAGTGGGAGAAGTAAATATAAACTCTGTTTTTTCATGATTTAAATTTTAAGGGGTTATATAGATAGATTGGTCATTTTGTATAGGGGTATTAGTTTCTAGATCAAGAATATATCCTGTGGTATGTGTCTTATAATATTTGAACTCTCTCGCATCGACTTTGCAAGTCGTTGCGAAATATTATGCAGACCTCCTGTCAGATCAGAAAAATGGGTATTCCAAAATATTTTTTACGCCCCTTTATTCTCTAGCTGCCGTAGGCAGCAGACATAGCTATCACTGCCTTTCAAAGGCCACTCTAGCAGTTCTTTAGTTAAAATAACAGTCTTTTCACATCCTATCCTTCATTCAATTATTTTTACAATTTTCATTTCCC
>JBGCDT010000483.1:0-3517 GCA_045105695.1 Saprospiraceae bacterium
GTACAATTGAATTTAAATAATACCTGGCAAATGATGTCACCTGGTATCTTTACAATACGCTGGACGCGGCGACGCGACTCGTCACATTAGGGTTATACAACGACGAAATAAACGAATGGTTTTTCGTAACGTCCACCATTATGCACACAGCCACAGTTTGATATTGACGTTTAAGTTATTCGAATATTTAGATGTTAGGGCTCACGAAAAATTGCATTGGAACTCGGAAACCTATCCACAGAAACCTAGAAAGTAAAAGCTAATAGTGCACGTGCAAAAAAAAAAACGTAAAGTTTTCAAATATTATTATTTTATATAGATGATATTATCTAAGAAGTACAAGCTTTACTTCAAGAAGATACAAGGCAACGACACCCCTTATCCCAGCCAGTGAGAAATATAAGCTTCTTGTCCTTGTCAACAACTGATATTGGCCCTTGAACATGGTTCCTTGTTAAGAACTGATCGAGCAAACTTGCATCTTGTTCTTCATTGTCATCTACTCTTTTACTTGTATTTTCCATACTAGCAGGTTCTTTCTGATATGTGCAATTGTTGTGCTTACATGTGCCGTTAAAGCATTTGCAGACTCCCTCATAACAGAGCAAGATTGGTTTCAAAGTACGTTTGCAAAAGTCTGATTTAGATCTATCGCTGCGTGCTCCCTTCATTGGCTTACCTTTCTGTGTGTAGTACCACTGATTCATTTGGGGATCATTATCTCTGAGTAACAAAAGCTTTTTTATGAACTCATCTGCTGATCCTTCATTCTTTGTAAGAGCTTTTAAATCGGTACGTATTTCTTTTATCTGTTCCTTAGTCAAAAACTCCCCTAGTGCATTTGCATGTTCACTTTCATTGATTTGTTTTAATTCATTTAGCATGTCCTCAGCAGTTCTGGATTTCTTTTGTGCTACAATCCTATCTCGCTCTTCGATTGTTCTTAGTGCTCTGTCTCTACTACCATAAATGCTCACACTATTTTCAGATGCTCTAGATCTCTTTCGATTGAGTACAGTTGGTAGAGTAGTTAAAGCTGTTGAAGTTGAAGCTTTCTTTGAATACGGATTATAATGTGCTTTTTTACCTCGACACGTACTCATCAATGTAATCAAGCGAGACATCTTGGCCACAACGTCATCGGTAAAGCCGATTTCTGTTGAATAGCTGTTGATTCCAGAGATAAATTGTTGAAAATCCCCAAATTCTTTGGTTGCCAATGCGATCTTTGATGGCCAATCTTGAGTAGATTTCAAGTACTTGTAATAGTCCATGGCATTCTTCATTGGTCCTACTTTTTTTTCCCAGTACTCATAAATAGAAAGTGCACTGCTATCGTCGTCAGGAGGGCTTTCACCAAAGTAATACGTCACTTTGCCATGATGTGTAAGCGATGAACTATCTGATGCAACAAACCCAGGGCGGAAGACATCCAAATGCATACGAAATTCATCAGAGTCGCCGCGCAACATTTCAACGTAAGTATCTGCATCTGCTTTGTAGAACTGATTCAGGGTTTGGTCAACCATTCTAATAGTTTTGCCCAGCGCTGACACGTCTGTATCCTTCCATGCGTAAGTACCATTGTCAGTCCTTGAATATTGGCCAGTAAGCAATGAATTTAACACCTTTATTTTCCTTCCGCTATGAGACGAATAGTGTCTTTCGGGATCGTCAAAATCGGGTAGAGTTTTTTTAAAGACCTCTTTCAGTTTCCCATTTACCGAATCAGGTGGCACAACCATGTCAATTCTTTTTCTTTTTTTAGTCTTGTCCGAGTCGTCACATTTTGGTTCTCTGATTATCTTACCTGGAGTAAATTTTCCCTCTTCCATTAATTGTAAGATTGAGAATTTTGGAAACAAGTGTGAATCTGGTGATGTATCAACTCCAGAGCTTTTCATAATAGACACCCAACACAAAACTGATTCTAAGGCACTGGAGAATTCATCTACTCTGTTTCTGTAGAGAAGCTGTATATGCGCTTTTCTCTCTGCTTTTTTATCAGCTTGGTAATCAGATGCAAGATTTTCACACTTTCCTATAATCCTGACACCGATACACATCAGATTGTCCGAATTAGGTTCTTCTCTGGTTAGTTTGGACAGCAGTTGGCCATATGTTAGAGACGTTACTTCTTCTATTCTCGCCCCAAGTTCGCAGCAAACTCGCCAGATGACGTTTACCATTACCCAAGTTAAACCGTTCACCGCAAAAGCGCACATACATTGAAGTACATTCTTTTGTTGTGATGGTGTCAGAGCTGACCGAGCTTGGGAAACGAACGTCTCATTAAGTCCACGTTTCACTTTGGCGACATAATCTTGAAACTCTACATCATCAATAGGATTGCCGGAAGCCCAAGTCTTGCGATCCTTTGTCACCTTAACACCTTCCTTTTCCGGGTATTGGTATTCGTGGTTTCGATTCTGAAGCCTGAAGACAGCAGTAACTGCACTTTCGAGTCCTGATATACTCTTGGTGGATCCATTTTTTCCCCAACCACCGACTCCGAGAACATCGTTGCCATTTACATCTTTCAATGCTTCTTTGTTTCTTGTCTTGATCACTTTGTTTTTATTAATCTCTAGCTTATATTCAATGAAATCAACCAAGCTATCAACACAAACCGAAGGGCACTCTTTTGGGGGAGTGCGAAGTAATATAAACCTTTCGTGATCTCTTCCAACCATTTTCAAAAACTCAATGAATTGTTTCAATTTACCACTGTATGTTTCTTTCGTCGATCTTGCTGATTTGTTGCTTTTGTTCAATGCAACAGTCCCTCTTCTACTAGTTGTCTCAAGCTGGATCTTCAATTTCTTTGCAAGACGTTTCAACTTTCCATCAGCATAAAATGCTTTTTGAGCTTCTAACGATAAAACTTCGTTTGCATCTGCTTCAACATCGGAGTCGGACATTGTACAAAGATAGGCTGTAGTCTGTGAATGGACTCAAGCTGATAAGTAAACAAATATGTGTATGTTACTAAGATAGAGTCGTAACTTATTCAAGTTTTAGTTTCACTTCAAAGTATAAAGTTATGTATTAGTTTTTTTAACTTATTGAAAAAAAAGTAAAAATACAAATTTATTATAGTTAAGCCCATCCATCATCCTTAATTGAAACGTAACTCCAAGTTGATTACTGTAACGGTAGTAAGGCTTAACTCATTTAAACTAACTTAAACCTTTAAACCATGCCAAGGATTTTTACTCAATTAATTTTAGCTTAAGTAATTAAAGAACGACGAATTCCATTATAAACGACGCCGTGCGTCGTTTCCTATACCCTAATTCGTCGTTTTTCCTGATATTTTTTAATTATATATAAGAAGAGCTTTTGATTTTAAAGATCTATCATATATATGTTATGGATGTTACCTCATGGACAGAAGCGGAGCTCTCCAAGTCCAAGCTTAAAACTACCCTCCAAAGGTTGCTCCTCCGATGACCTACATGTATGCCCCCTATACGGCACTACACGCCAACAATCAAGGTGCAGATTTGAAGTTAAT
>JBGCDT010000484.1:0-5357 GCA_045105695.1 Saprospiraceae bacterium
TACAAACGGTCAGGCAAAACCTAAAACTTTGTTTGCCACCCACTACCACGAGCTGAACGAACTGACCCACAAATTCCCGCGTATCAAGAACTTCCACATCTCGACAAAGGAAGTCGGTCAGAAAGTAATTTTCCTCCGCAAGCTCATCGAAGGGGGCAGCAACCACAGTTTCGGTATCTACGTCGCCAAGATGGCCGGCATGCCCAACAGCATTGTGAAGCGCGCCGGCGACATCCTCAAGCAGTTGGAACAACATAGTATAGATAACAATAATCTTGCAGTGAAGACTTCGGACACGCGACAGCCGCTGAAGCAGATGCCGGAGCCGGTGCAGTTGAGTATCTTCGAGGCGAATGATCCGGTAGGGGCGAAGTTGAAGGAGGCGTTGGAGGAGTTGGATGTGAATGGGATGACGCCGATTGAGGCGCTGATGAAGTTGAATGAGTTGCGGGGGTTGTTGGATGGTTGAATAATTGAATGACTGAAGTTTGAATGGGGACTTGGTTCGTGGTGATTCGCTAGTGTAACCTCTGATCAAAAACAACTATGCGCTCGCATCGACTTTGTAAGTCGGTGTGAAATATTTTGTAGGCCTCAGGCCGAGTCGGGTAAAACGAATGTTTTGTAATCTTTTGGTTTTATATTAGGTTGCTGAATGTAGCTGCCAGAGGCAGCGAAGAAAAATATCACGGCCTTTCAAAGGCCGCGCTAGCTAGTAAATGTTTGGTGCATTTACCGAGCTCACAACGACTTTGTAAGTCGTTGTCAAATTTAAAAAACACCTTGCTTTCAAATTTTACTTTCCAAATTAAGCCACAAAAAATATGAAACCTGTATTACAAATTTGCTTGCTTCTATTCTTTTTCCAAAGTGTCAATGTTTTATATGGTCAAGAAGAAATGGGTACAATTATTTTTAGACTCTATCCTGTAAAAGATAAGCTGTACGTAAAAGCTATGGATTCTGTTTATGTGAGCCCTAAAATAACACTTCCGGCTGGGTCACATGATGTAGTGTTATGGACACAGAATAGAAAACCACTAAGTACTACCATCCAAATTTTTCCTGATTCCGTTACTTACTTCAAAGATTTTCTTCCAGCTACTGCTAGTTTCGATAAGTATAGCGAATCCGTCAATGTATATAAGCGAAAGGTAGTCCTACCTAAGGTTATATCATTAAGCGTTAGTTCTAGTCTAACGATAGGCGCTGTAGCATCTTATATAGGCCTTCGTAGTCAATGGAAAAGAGTAGAAAGGAATTATAACAGTTATAGATTTGCCTCCCCTTTTGAAAATCAAATATCTGAGACTGAGAAGGAACTAGAATCCTCAAAAGATAAATATGAGTCTAAGAAAAAGACCTTTATAAGTCTTGGAATAGCTACAGGAGTTAGTTGGACAGTTAGTGCATTTATTTATCGTAAATTACGAAAGAGAAAAAAGCCGATCCTGGTGGAAGAGGAGCCTCCCTTTCGAATAACTTATATGCCAAATTTTGAAAGTCGTAATTTTGAGTATTCTCAAATTCAGTTTACGTTCGTAAAAAGTATAAACTATGAAAATTTCTAATTTAATTATCTGCATAGCTTTATTAATATGTACCTCATCCTGTTTCGAGGATACTGATTCGCTCGTTCCAAATACCAATCCTTTTGATGATGATTATCCCTATGATATTGCTGAATTTGAGGAGTTATTGGAATTGCCAGTTTTTCAAAATGGTAATTGTAGGGAAATATTCTCAGTCACAATAGTGAAAGAAACATTCGACTTTCTAAATGAAGCTCCTCCAGTCTCGTTGAATAATCTATATATTGATATGAACGATGCGTTAGATAGTTATCCTAATTTTGCAAATGGATATAAGGACTTCGCAGAAATAGAATCTGCTTCTTCTCCCATTGTGTTTACCACTAGCCAGTTTGCTTATGGATGTGATGAGACTGAAATTTGTGTTGATATTACCTTGACTCATTTTGTGCCAGACGTAACTTTAAGTGAAAACCACATTAGAAACATTTTGAAGACTCAACAGATTTGTTTTTTGAGGGAATTGTAACGTAATAAATGTAGCCCTTGGAAGTAGCGCGTATTTCACTTCCAATTATACCAAAAAGCCAAACCATGCAAATAAAAAGCAGCACTCCAACCGACATCAAAAAAATATTTGACCTCTATCGAATTGCTACAGCCTATATGAAATCTAAAAACCAAGTTTGTTGGCCTGAATTTCCGCGCTCATTAATTGACAAAGAAATTGAAGAAAAAAGACAATGGAAGATTTTAATCGACAATCAAATCGCTTGTGTTTGGGCAACAACGTTGAACGACGAATTAATATGGGGGAAGAAAAATAATACGCCTGCACTTTACATTCATAGAATTGCGGCGAACCCTGATTTTAGAGGACAAAACCTGGTTCAGGAAATCGTAAATTGGGCAGATGATTATTGTAAGCGTAATGATTTGAAAGCTATCAGAATGGATACGGTTGGATATAACGAGGGCTTGATTAATCATTATGCGAAGTTTGGATTTGAGTTTTTGGGGATGAGGAAGATTGAAGATGCTAGTGGATTGCCGGGGCATTATGGGGAAGGGGAGGTTTGTCTTTTTGAGCGGGAGGTGGAATAGTAAAACCCTAGTCTGCATCAACTTCTCAAGTCGTTGCTAAAGAGATGGAAGGCTTCTCGTTGTATAAAAATTATAAAATGTACATAAAGAATCTAAGTCTACTATTGATACTATATTTAGGAATAACCACAAACCTAAATAGTCAATCACTAATGGAAAGAATTGAAAAAGCTTTTGAAGCTGACTCTTTAAGTTATGAAAGACTAGATATTGAAATAGATCCTTTAGGACGAATCGAATCGGACGACCAAAAAATCATCTTGATTAAAGTTTACAGTCTTAGAAAGTACGTTTTATTCGATAAAGAAAAAAATGAATTAGCCACACTTGAATCAAGTAGACTTAAATCCAATATTGTAAATCTTAGATTCGCAAAATTTTACCTGAATAAAATAGTCGTAGGATTTAGTGATTTTGCTGGTGACGAATACATCGAGCATTTTGATCTTAATGGAAAATCGATAGGACTTGTTAAGGGAGTCATTCCAGGCAACCAGAATACGAATCGTTTTGATCTAGATAATGATGTTATCGTTTTGATAACTATTAAAAGGTCTCTATTTGAAATTTGGAAATACAATATAAAACTTGATGAATTAATAGAACTGGCAGAACTGCCCAGTGAAGCAGAAAGTTATTTTGGAGTGAGGCGAACTCGAAATTTACCTATTATTTCTATTGATTCATCTGATAAGAAAATTATCCTAACTAAATTATTTAATAAGCTCAATCGTGACTCTACAATAATCGACGGTTATGAAAAGCATCTTCATAAGATAAAACCTATTGAAATTCACGAAGAAAATGAAGAGGAGATTGTTTTTAAATATTGAATGAATACAATTTTGGCTACTAGACCACGCGCTAGCATCGACTTTGCAAGTAGTTGAGAAACTTTTCACCGCAACAAACTATAAACATACTCCCCCTTATCAAACAAATTCCGCATCTCCTCCTTATCCATCCGACCACTATCCCTAAAAAGCAAAAACTCATTCCCATAACCCTCCAAATGCCAGCTCGCTTCCCTCGAAAAAAAGTCCAATAAATCCGTATGAAAGACATGGCGAATATCAATTTCCTGATTGCCTTGTAAAAGATAAGCCTCTGAAAAAACAGGATGCGATTCAAAGATAATGTCCTTCGTCCAGCCGATGTATTCGCCCAGTTTGTGGAGCATATGTTTTGGCTTGAGGTGGAAGATCGGCAGATTCAGACCAGAGGAGCGAACCATAAAAACGGTTTGCTTTTTACGGGAGTTGGATTGGCCGCCGCCAATGGTGTAAGCATAATCGAAGATGCAGATTTCAAAACCCTGCCCACTGTCAATGAGACTGAGAAGGTTATTCACACGCCGTCTGCGCCCACGTTGGAAGAGTTTGAAACCAGCGAGGCCGTGGATCAATTCCTGCTCATCGCTTTCGTAATAATCCATAGCGAGTTCGGCAGCCATTTCTTTCATGGTGGTAGAGCGACGTTTGAAAAGGTTGGAGAAAAAGGACATGTGCGTTTTGATTTGATTGGAAGGTAAGTTAGCAGATGATATTTGTTTTACAAAAATTGATCGACTGATAAGTTTAAATTATTCGATTAAATTTGTTGGATTATATAAGTTGCCCTAAATTCTAGATCATGAAAATAAAAACCCTCAGCCTTCTCCTCATCAGTGTTATTCTTTTTACAAATTGTAATACCAAGAAAGTTGCCCTCACGCCACAACTCGTTTTACAAAAGAAATTCCAAGCCGTTCTGGACTCCATTTATCAGGCTCGTCCAAATGCAGTAGGAATTATGGCTCATGTAGAATCTTTCAGCAAGAAGTTGTCCTGGAGCGGTGCAGCAGGAACTTCCGACAAAAAAAATCCAATAGCTGCTGATCAGCCTGCTTTGATTGCCAGTAATACGAAGACTTATGTCTCTGCTGCGATCTTGCGTTTAGTTGAAAAAAGAAAATTGAAACTGACTGATCCGATTGCCATGCACCTTTCGGAAAACACAAAAAAGGTTTTAGCAAAAGATAAGTACGACTTGGATAAAATCACAATTGCACATTTGATGTCGCACACTTCTGGGGTGTTTGATTATGTAAATGCGAATGATGGTTTATTATTGAAAAGAGCTGTGGAGCAACCAAAGTATCGCTGGACACGTGATGAGCAAATTGCATTGGCTGTCAGTGGAGGAGAGCCGCTGGGCGGACCCGGAGTGGTCTTTAGTTATGCAGATACGAATTATTCTCTGTTGTCTGAAGTCATCGAGCAAAAAACGGGGAAGCCTTTTTATACTTCCATTCGAGAGTTATTGAGTTACGAGCGATTTAGCTTGGACAATACTTGGTTTGAATCACTAGAGGAGTATCCTGAAAATACCAAGCCACTGGTTCATCAATATTGGGACGCCCGTAAATTTGATAGCTATGTCCTAGATCACTCTTTCGATCTTTATGGCGGTGGCGGTATTGCTGCTACGACAAAAGACCTAGCTCGTTTCTTTCAATTGTTATTCAACGGAAAGCTATTTGATAGCCCTAAAACCCTCGCATTAATCTACACGCCCATGCCCGCAGATCAGGATGATGGAAAGAATTATCACTTAGGAATTATGGAGTCCGAAACCAATGGTTACAAGACTTTTGGCCACGGTGGATTTTGGGGAACGACGGTTCAATATTTCCCAGAGCTGGATATGTCTATTTCTGTTTTTATAAATAATAGAGATGAG
>JBGCDT010000485.1:0-2956 GCA_045105695.1 Saprospiraceae bacterium
CTCATGTGCGGCTCTATTTGTCTTTTGAGAATTAAGAGTTAATTGCTGTTGGATATTTGCTGTTAAACTTGATTTTATAGGCATTATTCGTATTTTTTAATGATTATACGTTGATTGCTAAAGTTTGGTGTTATACTTTGATCACCGTCTGTTTGTCTTTTAAAGTTAATATCCAACACGATTACAAGAAAAAAAGCAGGGACTACACTGTAAACTATTCCTGCATCAAAAATAGCAGTAGTTTCCACATGTGACTCTGGCTCTGTAAAAGGATTTGTCGCTGGTGCTATAGGTGCGATTCTTAGCTTACCATTACTTGGTATTGTATATTCAAAAATTGTTGGCGAGCCATCTGATACAAAATCGTTTCTTTCTTCTACAATAGTAGGCGCACCTCCTGATACACTTAATCTAAATCTTAACTCATTAAAAGGTCGTACAACGTCTAAGTTTGCTTCCATATTCGATCCTACATCAGTAGGTGTAATGGAGTCATCCGCTGTTTTTGTAGTAACCTCAGTGTTAATTATTGCTTGTTGTTCTTGTTTATTCATTATCCGAATGTTTCATTAAATTCATTTGAAAATATTGTACCTGGCAAAGGCTCGTCTGTAACATACTCGTCGTTGTTGTACTCTGTTTCATCGTATTCACCAGCTTGTATATTGAAAGTCCATGTAACGGTGTCGCTTATTCCTGCGTAAAATTCACCAGCTTGTGATTTAAACAAAGATGAATCTATAGTAAAATGATATGTTTCAATTGTATTTGCGTACAAGTTTAAATTATCGTCTATTTGCACGCTATTACTAGTAGGTTGCAATAAGTTCGACTGATTCCATGTGCCTGCTAACACGCCGCCTTTATAAATGTTTATTTCTCCAGTTTCAATAATAACATCTTGGTTAAATGTTATTAATGCGTTTTCGGGAACGTTACCAGCAGTATAGCTGCTGTTTGGAAACAGCGAAACAACACCTAATGATGGGTATATTTGGTACGAACTATTGAATGTGTTCGATTCGTCTAAATTAACTACAAATCTTGTGTTAATTATGTTTGAATGTTCGATTCGTTCACTAAATTCTAACGCAGTAGAGTACTCAGCGGAAACACAATCTATATATACGTATTGGTGCGTTAATAATACGTTTAATCTTCTTAAAAAATAACTGTTAAACTCATCTATAAAATATTCTGTGAATTCCTTAATAATTACACGCGGTGCGACTGTTATTTCTTTGATTATATCAGTGTACTGCGTTATTTCTAATTCGTCTAAATCTTGATTTTTATAAGTACTTAATCGTATTGATTGTTTTTTTTGAGCGGCTGTATAGTCAACTCCTCGATAATAGTAATCTGACCAATAATCATATCTATTTGTAAAGTCTAAGCCATCTTCTGTGCATATAAACGGAGACGACCAAAATACATATTCTGAATTGGTGTTACTTTCAATTCTTAGATATAAAGTTTCATATCCGAAATCCTCTGGAATGTTTACAATTTCAAACGCTATTTGATTTAATCCCGTTGAACTGGTAAACTCACTTATAAATACATGATTTGTAATGTCTAACAACTCGTCATTTGCGCAGTTAACTATATAAGCGGTGTAATTGCTTTGAAAGCTTATTCCTGTGCTAGTATTAGTTATCTGTAAATAAGATTCGTTAAAAGGCATTAAATGCACCTGCTCGTAATAGCTGTTTTTAGCTAACGGACTTTCATTCAAGTTTTTTGCCTTGTCGAAATCATTTACTAGTCTTATGAGACTACTGTCCATCATAGTGCGCTTAATGCTATTATTAAATCTTCTACTGTGTCGTATTGGTTATTATTAACCTTGACAAAATCAAACCTTTTCTTATTTGTTAAAGGTACTAAGTTATTATCAAATAATTGTATAAAATCGTCAATTGCTTCGTATCGAATTGGATAAACTAAATCTGTTGGGTATCCAGTCTCATTGATCTTTACAATTCCGCCAATTTTACTAACTTCTAAGAACTGGCTTTCTAGTCTTATTTCGCCCTCAATTTCTAGTACATTAGTCGCCCAAGTATAATCTGTTTTTGTTGGGTGTACTTTGACCATTCTCCCCGTATTGTCTGCTAATCTCAAATACCCTTTATCATTTCGAATATCGTTTATAATAGTGCTATGTTCGCGAAAGCTAATCCCCGTTAAAGTTGTTTTCAATGTCTTAGCTGACAGAATCGCATTGTTTAAATCTGTCTTTTCAATTCCGCTAATTTCTTCAAGTGGTTGCCCGCCTGTTTTTGTGGTTGACAACGTAGGATTATTTACAAACTTTGTATTGGTAACGTCATTTCTATTATATAGCATCGATGTAGCTATATAAGGCTTCCATCGTTCTAAATTTCTGCGAATCGTGTAGTTTAAATTAGAGTACTCGTTAGGATTTTCAACACCTGTAACTTCTGAAAATCCCTCATTTGTTCTATTGGTGTATAATACTCCTGTAATAGGATATGTTACCGTTTTTAATGATGTGCCTGTAAATGATGGTGTTGCGCTTACCGGTGTTAAAGTTAGTACGTTAAATTCTATATTTTCGACCGTGTAAGTGCCTGTGTTTTCCGTAGCGTCTATAGTAAACTCATTATCAATTTGAATCCCTAATAACGACCAATTAAATGAACCGTTGTTTAATAACTTCAAATTTCCATCTTCCAATCCATGAGTAAAAGACGCGGTTATACTTCTCGTTGTATTTGGCGACAATTCTACACAATCTAAGATGCATATTTCATCATCACCACTTAGCGATGTTGTGCCATCACTTTGTACATTTCTTTCCTGTAAAAATTTAATTCTGAATGGATCGCGAACAAACTCCACAGAAATATCTTTTGTTAGTTCTGTTTTCTTGTTTGGCACTAAATATTGTGCTTCTGTATGTACTGCGTCGATAGTATTTTCTTCGTCC
>JBGCDT010000486.1:0-2930 GCA_045105695.1 Saprospiraceae bacterium
AGCGGGAGGCCGAATTATAGTGTTTGAGCGGAGCGAGTTTATAATTCTTGGGTTTTTTGTTACTTTTTGTGCCAAGACAAAAAGTAAGACAAAGAAAAATTCTCGAATAAAGCCAATTGAATTACGTGCACATATTACTTATGGGATGACTCATGTTTACATCCCAGCTACCCAATGAGCAACATCCCCACCGCCATTCCTACCATTGACAAATCCTCTACGATCGTAACGGTTGACATTGGCAAATTAAAGACATCTCCGAGGCAAGCACATTTTATTTCTTCTTTTTTTAGATTACTTCTGATGACACCAATGCTACTAATACCTAGTATAATTATAGTCAAGATATTTGTTGTAAAAGGAGCTATATTAATTAGGTAAAGGATTCCCAATCCAAGTTCCAAAAACGGATAAATGTAACCCCAACTTTTCCATCGTTCCGCAATGATGTCGTACATGCTGTAGCTATTTGCAAAGCCTTCCAGATTCAATAATTTGAAAAAAGCAAAAACGATAAAGAAGCCCGCCATAAAATGCCGCATCCAAAGCATGATGGAAAAATCACTAAAAGGATATTGAGCAAGCAAGGAAACACCCGCTATGAAACTTACAATCAGAAGCAGTGGTTTATAAGTGCTAATTGATTTTTCAGGAAGAGCTTGTTCAGAAGTAATCGTAGTTTCTTGTAATTCCGTGATTTGATACCGACCTATGGCCTCTTGTAATTGCTCTGTTTGTAGAGAGCTATTAAAGTTCAAAATCGCTTGAGGATCCTCCAATTGGATATGCGCCTGATTTACTTCAGGCATTTGCTCTAGCTGTTTTTTTACACTGGCGACACAGCCTCCGCAGGTCATGCCTCTGATTTGATATTTTTTAGTCATTGTTTTTTATTGAAATCAAGTGTAGGTTCTTTCCCTCTTTAAAATTACAG
This sequence comes from Saprospiraceae bacterium, assembly GCA_045105695.1. Classification (GTDB taxonomy): domain Bacteria; phylum Bacteroidota; class Bacteroidia; order Chitinophagales; family Saprospiraceae; genus CALGLS01. The sequence goes on from JBGCDT010000486.1 coordinate 935, forward strand.
CCACCTAGACTAAACTAATAAAGATTAAGAAGGTTTTTTAATAGGAGTAAATAAATCACTTACTTTACAGCCAATTGTTAAACATACTTATTTGAAAAACGATCTTTAAACAAAAACGCAAATCATGTCTTCAAAGATTTTAGATTTCAGTAATCTCAAGGGTGACTTTACCGGCGGATTAGTAGCTGGTGTAGTTGCCTTACCTCTAGCGCTGGCCTTTGGTGTCCAATCCGGAATGGGCGCTACAGCAGGTTTATACGGCGCCATAATGGTCGGTATATTCGCTGCAATATTCGGAGGAACACCTACACAAGCGAGTGGTCCCACGGGTCCGATGACGGTTGTTTCTGCCGCCTTAGTTACAGCAGCCATCCAATTGACTGGGAGCCTGGAAGAGGCAATGGGAATTGTCCTTTTGAGTTTTTTCTTAGGAGGTGTTTTACAAATTATTTTTGGTTTAGTAAATATTGCCGGTTATGTAAAATACTTCCCCTACCCTGTAGTCTCCGGTTTTATGAGCGGAGTCGGTTTGATTATCGTTATCCTACAACTGTTTCCTTTTGTAGGCTTAACTTCCGCTAAATCAACTTTTGCTGTGCTACAGGATTTGCCGAGACTTTTTACTGACATGAATTTCTATGCGCTTGCCTTAGGTGTATTGACGGTATTGATCTATTATATATTTCCTTTGATTACTAAGGCTATTCCTAGCGCTCTAGTCGCTCTGATTGTATCGGCACTTGTAGGCTACTTTCTACAATGGGATGTTCCAATTATTGGAGATATTCCTTCGGGACTTCCTAGTTTACAGATCTCTACGATGTTTAGCAATATACCTCCAGAAGCCTATAGTTTGATATTGGAATATGCTGCCGTCCTAGCCGTCCTTGGGAGTATCGACTCTTTACTGACATCGGTCATTGCAGACAATATGACGAAGACCAGACACAACAGTAATAGAGAATTAATCGGACAAGGAATCGGAAATATGCTAGCCGCTATCGTTGGTGGAATACCTGGTGCAGGAGCGACAAAAGGTACTGTTGTCAATATCAATGCTGGAGGTAGAACGCGGATTTCAGGAGCCATTCATGGGCTGGTTTTACTGGCCGTTCTTTTGGGGCTGGGATCTTTGGCTGCTTTTATTCCATTGTCGGTTTTGGCAGGTTTGCTGATTCCTATTGGTTTTAAAATCATTGATACTAAGGGTTTAAAACATCTATTGAGAGTGCCGAAGGCAGATGCCGTCGTACTTGTTATTGTGTTACTGATTACTACTTTTGGAAGTTTAATTCAAGCGGTAGGAATTGGAGTGGCACTAGCTTGTATTCTTTTCATGAAGAAAGCGAGTGACCTTGGAGAGAAAGGTATTTCTGTAGAATTAGTTGAAAACCTAGAAGACGAAAAACCTTGGCAGGACGAGTTACCTTTCTATGAAAAATACAAAAACAAAGTTTTAATTAAGCATCTAAAAGGACCACTATTTTTTGGATTTACAACTCATCTTAAAAATCAGGTTGCGGAAATGGACAAGGAGATTAAGGCTTTAATTATTAGAATGGATCAGGTTCCACTGATAGATCAATCAGGATTATATGCGCTGGAAGATATTGTTTTTGACTTAGAAAAGCGAGGCGTGCAAGTATTGTTAGTAAATCTGCAAGAACAACCACTTGATCAATTAAAATCAATTGATATTATTCCCGATCTAATTGAAGAGGAGCATGTTTTTGAAAATATTAAAGGAGCTTTTGATTATATAAAAGGGGCTTTTGGAGAATAATTAATCATTCTACTGTGACGGCGCAAAGATGTACCAAGTAAGTTAGTTATTCCCTTACTGTACATTCTCTGCGCCGTTGTGGTAAGAAAACTATTTAGTACAACTCAAAACAAAACGCGAAATGAATAATCTAAAACAGCTTTTTTTTGAGGGTGTTCAAATAGGACTTGGGATCGTATTAGCAAGTATTGGCTTGAAAGCATTTCTATTGCC
>JBGCDT010000487.1:0-5027 GCA_045105695.1 Saprospiraceae bacterium
AACTTCCTCTGTGACAGCACTATATTTTTTTTTTTTTTTATTAGCTCCATCATGATCCGGTTGTCTAATCCAATAGTCCCCGGATTGAGAAGTCAATAAATAATCGATGTGCCTTTTAGGGCTGTTTCCATTTTGCAATGGGTCATGGTGTAAGAAAGTCCCTGTTTCATCATACCATTCTAGAAGATAGCTCTTAATGAAAATTTGGTTGCTATGGGTTGGTGAAATCTGTCTTACCGAAACACCTGGTAAAAAATGAGCAAATTTCAAATATTTGGGATTGACCTTATATAAGCCAAGTCCGCTGCTCCCTACCCATAGGATGCCTGAACGGTCTACTGTCATATTAGTAAATAGGAAGTCTCCTAAGGAAGTTTTAGGCTGCCACCTAAAGAAATAATCTTCCGAAGGTTGGTCAACCAGATCATCCGGTTTCCACTTGGAAATATCTAGTCCCAATAAAGAATCAATTCTTAAAAGCCATAGCTGCTGATTTTGGTCTACTAAAATATCTCCTGCGTCTTTAAAATCATTTAAATACTTAGTAGCTTTTTCCCCGTCCCAGTGAAGTAAGGATTGGGGCCCACCGCAGGTCCAAATTGACCCGTCAGGATTAGCAAAGACACTGCCAATGGAATAGCCTTCAATAGAAAGATTCAGGGTTGCTTTTTGTACATCCAGTTGATATATAGCATCTTGAACGCCTACCCAAACCCTATTTTTAGTATCTATTCCAATTCCCTTTAAAAGCGGATGGGCAGTGGTCTGATTGATTTTTTGTGGAGGCATAGGAATCCGAACTACCTGAGGATCCAAATGAGCATTCGAGAGTTCTTCATCAAGCCGAAACATATTCAGCTCCTTATTATCAATTCCTACGATAAAGAACCCTGAAGAATCTTCGACAATCGCTGAGATATTATTACCGGTGAGCCCACCTGGGGTTTTTGGATTATAATTGATATGATGAAAGTGTCCCGTATTCTTATCATAAATATTCAAGCCGGCATTATCAGAAGCCGCCCATATTCTGCCTTTAGTATCTTCAAATAATAACTCCACTGTATTTCCAGAAATAGACCAGGGATCATTAGGGTCATTGGTGAACACTTTAAAGTGATACCCATCGTATCGGTTCAATCCATCCTTCGTGGCGATCCAAATGAAGCCCTCGCGGTCTTGCAGGATGTCATTTATCATTCCCTGAGAGAGTCCATCCTCGGTTGAGAGCAACTCCATTTGCAGTTTGTCCTGAGCGTTGACAAACCTACAGCCGAGTCCTAAGATCAAAATCAAAACGATCTCTTTCCAAAATACGCGATTCCAAATCATAGCTTAAAAATAGGGCGATTTGCGCTAAAAATACGGTGAATGCGCAGTTTGTCCTGCTGTTTTTGGAAAATGTCCTGCTCCTCACTTGATTCCTCCTAACGGCAGGGGACCGTTGCTCCTACCTTTGGTTTATCAATTCACAGAAAAGAAAACCTTTAAAATAACCTTATCATGAAAAAGCAATTTACTTCTATCAAAAATGTACAAAGAGGTTTAAAAAAAGCCTCTCTTGTCTTCCTTTTTTACTTAGTCACTACTACTGCTTTTGCGCAGAACTTCAGCCTTCCGCTTACTACAGGCTATCCTATCGGCATTAATTACCTTAACGGAAATACCATTTGTTCACCAACGAGTGCTACCGTATCTGCTGACCCTTCTTATGCCTGGGTAGGTTCTTTTTATCCACCAATTACAGCAGATATGATCTCTTCGAATGAAGGAACTCGCCATCTTGCGGTTGCCAGAGAGGATAATGTCATCATTGTAGAAGTGATCAATGCAGGTATGATCACTACACAAAATCAAAACGGTCTCTTTTACAAATATGGTGAGGCAGACGGTAATTCGTCATTCCCTCAGCTCTCTGCACCTCCTGTCATATCGCCAACCAATCCTGACAATTTGCGTTGGGAGCTGCCATTCAACTTTGAAAGCACTACGCAAAATGGATTCCTTTCGTTTGTCGTAAAAGATGGAGAGATTGGCAACGGGTTGACGGGGAATCTGGTTGTGATGCCATTCACCGTAATAGGTGCAACTGACAATAACGTGGAAGTTCCTATTCTGGATACCATCACAGAACCGCAAATCCCTTACTTAGTATTACACGCTCCTCCCGGGGATGGAAGTAGCAGTGTCTTTCAGGAAAATAAAACGACCTGCCGAAAAATGGAAACTAATTACGCAGAAGATAATTCAACAAGTGCCAATGTCGCGGTGAAAGTAGGATATAAAGGCACTGCAGGAATTTTCGTAACTACCGATTTTGAAGTTTCTTTTACTGTCAGTGCAGGATTGACAGAGGGGCAGATGGAGTATACCTCAACAGCAGAAGAAACCTGTATCACTGTTTCGGAAGGTTTCGAGACCGGTAGTATGTTGGATGCTGATGACCTGGGAGGCGGAGATGTATTTGTAGGCTATGGAACAGATTATTATGTAGGTATTTATGAATACTTAAAAATCGATGAGAATCTCTGCGCCTCCGTATTGGATACTGGTTTGGTCTATGCTCCTAAGGGTGGAACGCTAAGAAAATTTGCTAAAACGACAGCCGGTATTCAATCAAGTATCGCCGAATTGGAACTCATCGTTGCGGACTCTTCCAACCTGGAGCCTAAAACCGTTAATGATGCACAAAACCAAATTGATGTCTGGAATCAGGTTCTGACCATGAACCAAAATAATATTAATAATCCTGGAAACGAATTAATTGAAAACCTTTCGATTGATGCTCCGATTAGCATGGACAGAGAGACAAGTATTCAGATCGAGACATCGAATACGATTGAATATGAACAATACGTAAACACAAATTTAGGCTTTGTTGCAAAAGTAGAAGTAGCCGGCTCTGGTGTGACAGGAGGCTTGGAATTTAAAGGGTCCAAACGTTTTGGTGCTTCACAAAACCAAACGGATATTACTGCAAAACTGGTAAAGTACACGATTGGTGATGATGACCTGGGAGATCAAATAAAAATGCAAATCGTACGAGACCCAATGTATGGGACTCCAATATTCAGAGTGGATGAAAACCAAACGCAGACCAGTTGTCCTTACCAGGCAGGTTACCAACGCGATCAACCTTTGCTAACCCTAGTTGATGGTAGTCAGGAAATAACGCTGGCAGATATTCCCGATGGAGAAACGGCCACCTTTCAACTCAAAATTTGCAACGATAGTGATGAAGATCGAACCTACTACCTCAAAGGAAATTCAAACACCAATCTGGACGGTTTGATTATCAAAGGTTTTAGCAGTGATAATTTATTCTCTGGCAACGACCAGGGTGTAGAATTCTATCTGATTCCCGCTAATGATTGTTTAAATGCTGCTACTATCACCGTCGAGCAATCAAACAATGTCATGGACTATGAAGACATAGAACTTTATCTAAATGTAGATTGCCAGCCTGCAACTGCACCAATCACTTCCAGTATTTTTCTGAATGCACACTTTATAGAAACAACAAACTTGTCTGATTTTGCTCAGGAAGATGCTTCCATGACAATTGTTCCTAATCCTAACGTAGGGCAGTTTACAATTCTATTGAAAGGAGCTACTGTAGATGGGCAACTATTCCTGACAGATGTTACCGGTAAAACAATTCATCAGCAGCAGGTCGCTTCGGGAGAGACTTCGATAGCTATGAATCAGCGTAGCTTGTCTCCAGGCGTTTACATTCTTGTTTTTCAAAATGGCACTTCGAGAACAACTCAGAAATTAGTCATCGAACACTAGCAAACATTAGCAAACACTTTACAGAGAAATTATACAGCTATCGAATTGGTATGATAAGAATCATAAGTCCAGTTGAGCGGCATATACCCAAACCATTTTTTTGATGGATATATCAAATGGAAATGCAGGTTGCCGGTTATCAATTTACAGGATGCCGGCAACCAAATAACTTATTAAAAAACCAATCATGAAAAAAGTATTAAAGTCGACCGATCAGAACGATTGCAGGTTTTGATTTTGGTTTCCAATTTTTGAATGATGCAGTAGAACCGATTAGAAAGGTAAGTCTTGAATCGATAGGATGATCCGCTTGGGATGGCCCAATATCGAGAGAGGAGGTGAACGCTTAGTATCAGAAGTGTTGATGGGATTGTTGGTAATATCTTAGGATTACTAAACTTTTAAAGTTTAGTAATCCTTTTAAAACCCGGAAAGCATTCAAATGACAATTAATTATTTTGAATGATTACTTAAGAGAAATAGTCGACATGATCTTTTGTGAAAAGAATACTAGAAGAGTATTTGTATTTATGTATATTCAGTAATCAAGGACAAGTCGTAACCGGATTTCCGCAAAGCCATTCAGATGCTATCCATCCAATTAGACCTTTGTATTCTACCTGCACCCAATCTAAATATTTATCCTTTACCTGTACGCCTATTTCTTGATCTATAGTTCCTACGACCCTTCCGTCTTTTGGCTTATCTAACAATTTTATTTTTCTTCGCGTTGAAACTCCAATCACAGAGTGATGAACCCAAGCTGCTCCTCCTGGGATTTCTATGTTGTTGCCTTCAACGCCTATAATTTTTTTCAATTTAAACCATCCCTCGCGGGCTTCAGTAATTGTCAAAGTAAAATAATCGTCTTTTAATTTTAGTATTATTTTTCCGTTTGGTTCTTGTCTTACATTGGTTCCATTGACGTCGGGATCGGTCAGGTAAACATCTATTGGTGCGAATGATCCGTTCTCTCTGTATTCTTCACCATTGAATTTTAATGTGGTTTTTGATCTGTTAATTTCTTCAGTAGTGTCACAATCCCCATTTTCATTTTCATAGCTTTTTGTTGCTTTAATTTTATTCTTTATTAAAATATCATAATAACCATTGGTCTTATCAGTGGTCATGATTATTGTTTTATTATGATCAATAAATTCTCCCGTGCAATACATGTCCCATTCACCACCGTAGTCTGCAACTTCATAATTACTTAAAATCTTTTTCAGCTTATT
>JBGCDT010000488.1:0-24836 GCA_045105695.1 Saprospiraceae bacterium
TAGAATTCACTTCTAGTTCCTCTTCAAAGTTTGGCTCAGCCATCTCAATATCATCTACGAGATGGATTTTTACTTCTTCTATTAATTCATTGAGTTGAATTTTCTCCCCTTCAATAGTTTCCTTTTCCTGAGCGTTTGTCAACTCTATCATTCTATTGATAATTCGCTCGATTTTTAGTGCAGAAGCACGCATGTGTGTGAGTGCATCTTTCTTCTCTTGACCTTCATAATGCATCAATAGATTTGAATATGCTTTTATCACCACCAAGGTGGTACGCATATTTTGAGCAGCGGATTGTACAATGTCTTGTACATTCCGATTAATTGGATCAAGTGCTGTTGTTCCTCTTTCCAGAGCTACTATTTTTGCTTCCAGATCATCTTCAAAAAGCTTTGTTTCCTCCCGGAAGTAAATCGATTTTTGCATATTCTATTTTCTTTACTCCGGCTTACGGCAAGTCCCTTTTGGTGTTTCATATACTCAGGTCTGAGGGGCTGATTTAGTGACGTGGAAAGTACCGTGTTTGATTGCTATGTCTTACTACCATTAGGCAATAAAACCAAAAAGTTGTATCAACATGTTTTTAATATGTATAATTTCCAACTGCATACTAACAATACTTTTACGTCGCTGTTCTCTCTAAGGTAGAAGGCCAATTTTACACATTATGACGAAGTCGCAATAATTCCAAAGCTCCTTTTTTGAGCATGCTTTCAAGAGCATCTTCGCTATGTGATAGATAGGTATCATTCTGCAAAAGCTCAGCAACCTGCATGAGGTTTTCTTTTCGGAGCCAGCATTTGATGATTTGTAATTGCTTCAACTCCGCAGTACGTTCCTCAACCTGCTGAAGCATCAGTTCAAAGTTTTGCGTGAGTGACTTTGCACGATCTTCGCTAGCAGGCCCTGGAGCAATATTTTTACCGCAGAAGCAATCTTGGAAATTACACTGAGTTTGATATTCAATGTCTTTGATTTTGGCGTCGAGAATGCTATGCACTTTCAACACCGCGGGAGAGGTGGGTACTTTAAAAGTTGTCATGGGTGTGGGCATGTTTAGAGACTGGCAAACCAAAAGGCGGCTTGTCCTAAAATTAATTTAACGGCTTTCTATTACATGCTCAGATTCAGATAAATAAACCGGAATGGGTGTTTCTTCCAGCTCTCACAAATCTATCTAAAATATTCTAATATGCCAAATTATTTAATATGATTTATTTTACATTTGTTCATTGACCAAGTAATTCTTTTTCTTGAAAAATTTGACCATTAGAGATATGCCGCGTCCTTACTGAGAAAATCAGTATTACACGATTTGAACAATTACTTTCTATATTAGTGCCTCAATACCTACACAACCATCTAAAAGCAATTTGTCATGAGTCAAATCACCATCAATAGTGGAAAAGGAAAATTAACTTTGAAGAAAAGTGGTCGCTTCGTTGGTCTGAAAACCAAATCTGAAAAAGATGTTAGCAAAAAATCATTCGTAAAGAAAAAGGTATTTGACAAGCTCGGTGGCTTTAGCATTGTAACGCTAGAAAGAAATGGCGCACCACTTGATGACAAATTAGATGACGTGCGCGCTAAAAAAGATGTCGAGGTCGGAACCCATGTCTATTATACGCAAGGCAACAGCAATCGCCCTGTCGTTCCTACTGGTGAAATTTATGTTATTTTCCAAAATGAAACCAATCTGGAAGAACAGCTCCTTGTCTTAGATGAGTATCACTTAGAATTGGTAGAACGACGCGACGAGAACCGAGTCATCGTCAAAGTCACCGCCAAATCCCCAAACCCGCTAAAGGTCGCCAACTACCTTCAAAATATTTCATTGGTCAAATTAGCAGAACCAGACATCGATACCTTCGTTGAGGAATACGATTTCAATCCACCAAACGATCAACTCGTCCTCCATCAATGGCATTTAGAAAACAAAGGAAAAGTAACCGATGCAAACTGGCCTCTTAAAAAAGGTGCAGATGCAAAAGTCGTAGACGCTTGGAAGCGGATGGGCAACCTCGGTTCCTCCGAAGTAACCATCGCTGTGATCGACAATGGATTCGACCTCACCCACCCTGATCTAAAAAATAAAGTTCACAAGCCTTTTGATTTATGGACTCAGTCTTCCAAAATCGAACAGGGAGATAGCCGCTTCACTCATGGAACGCCCTGCGCAACCGTAGCTCTTGCCGCCAGCAATGGTAGTGGTATTGTAGGCGCAGCTCCGCAGGCGAAGTTTATGCCTATAAGTGGTACCTCTTTTAGTTTACGTGCAACCGAAGCGATGTTCGATTATTGTATTGACAATGGTGCTGACGTCATTAGCTGTAGTTGGGGTTCTACTGATCCTTCGTTCAACCTCAGTCCACTGAAAGAAGAAGCCATTGCAAAAGCAGCCAAGAAGGGTCGCAACGGAAAAGGTTGTGTCATTCTCTATGCTGTTGGAAATGACGATTTGGATTTTGTTAGTTTCTATGCGGCACATCCAGATGTGATTGCGGTAGCAGCATCTACCAGCAAAGACCAACATGCAAATTATTCGAACCGAGGCCGAGAGGTTACCATCTGCGCTCCTTCCAATGGCGACTGGCCAATCATTGCCGGTAGAGCCTGGTGGGATGAAGGCGTTAGTTGGGAGACGGGCGAGTATCGTTTTTGGCGTGATGGAAAATCAAGAGGAGATCGTTATAAACATTTCGGAGGTACTTCCAGCTCCTGTCCTTTAGTAGCTGGAGTTTGCGCATTGATCCTTTCGGTAAATCCTGAGCTGACCGCTAAAGAAGTGAAAGACATTCTTACAAAAACAGCCGATAAAATTGGTTCTCCCTCTGAATACAGCAATGGTCATTCTCGAAAATATGGCTACGGAAAAGTGAATGCCGATCGAGCAGTAGCAGAAGCTATTCGAATGCGAGATGGTGATACACCCTCTGAACCTGTAGTTGAAAAAGAGATCACCTCCGGGCGCGGGATTTTCCGTTTCAATGTGAGTCGTCAAGAAGGCAAAGGTTATGGTGTTCAAATCGGAGCTTTCGCAGAATATGGTAATGTACTGATACAAGCGGAAAAATTGCAGAGTGCTTTTGATGCTCCTATCATTGTTAGTATAAATGAGTTGAATGGAAAAACGGTTTATAAAATTGTAGTGGGTGCTTTTTCTAGAAAGACTGATGCCGTTGCTTTGCAAGTACGTATGAAGCAAAAAAATGTGAATGGTTTTATTAGAAACTTGAAAGATCTGAAGTAGTGTACATCCTAGGTATTTCCGCTTTCTATCACGACTCCGCAGCTGCACTTATTAAAGATGGAGTTGTTATCGCAGCCGCGCAAGAGGAGCGTTTCACTCGCAAAAAACACGATGCTTCCTTTCCGATCCAAGCAGCAAAGTATTGTCTCGACTTCGCTAACCGTTCCATTAACGACTTAGATGCTGTCGTTTTTTATGATAAGCCCTTTTTGAAATTTGAGCGACTGCTGGAAACCTATTATGCATTTGCACCAAGCGGAATCTTATCCTTCATCAACAGCATGCCTATTTGGTTGAAAGAAAAATTATTTCTAAAAAGGGTGATTCGTCAGGAGTTGAAAAAGGTGGGTGATTTTGATTTGAAAAAACTGAAGTTACTCTTTCCAGAACATCACCTCTCCCATGCAGCTTCTGCATTCTATCCCTCTCCTTTTGAAAAAGCGGCGATACTTACCATTGATGGCGTTGGAGAGTGGGCAACGGCTTCTATCAGTCTCGGTCAAGGAAAAGACATTACCGTTCTGAAAGAAATGCACTTCCCTCATTCACTGGGTTTGCTCTACTCTGCGTTTACTTATTTTCTAGGGTTTAAAGTAAATGGCGGAGAGTACAAACTCATGGGCTTGGCTCCTTACGGAAATCCAAATGCAGAAAACGTTTCCCAGTTTTCAAAAATTATAAAAACAGAACTAGCCGATTTAAAGCCAGATGGTTCTTTATGGTTGAACCCAAAATACTTTAGTTACGCAACAGGCTTGCGAATGGTCAAAGACAAAAAATGGAATATCCTCTTTGGATTCTCCAGACGATTGCCTGAAAGTGAACTAGAACAAAAGCATTGCGACCTCGCACTGGCCATTCAGCAATTCACAGAAGAGGTCGTACTGCGAATGGCAAGAGAAGCCAAAAAAATCACAGGATCAGACCACCTCTGCATGGCCGGTGGCGTAGCCCTCAACTGCGTAGCCAATGGAAAACTAGCTTCCTCAAATATCTTTGAAAACATTTTCATACAACCTGCCGCAGGCGATGCCGGAGGAGCTTTGGGTGCAGCACTGGCCGCTCATCATATTTATTTTGACGAAAGTAGAAAAGTAGAAAACGTAGCATTAGACGCCATGAGTGGTACTTACCTAGGCCCCTCCTTTTCAACTCAAGAAATCATTTCTGTTGGTGAAAAACTAAATGCCAAATACATTTACTATTATGAATTTGATTCACTTTGTAAAGATGTAGTAGCATTGTTAGAAAAAGAAAAGATCATTGGATGGATGCAAGGTAGAATGGAATTTGGACCGCGAGCATTAGGAAATCGGAGCATCCTCGGAGATCCCCGAAACTCGGAGATGCAGAAAAAATTGAATCTGAAAATAAAATATCGAGAGTCCTTCCGACCCTTTGCGCCTTCTGTACTTTTTAAGGATAGCAAAGATCATTTTGAAATTGAAAAGGCATCGCCTTACATGTTAATGGTACAACCCGTTCAGGAATCAAAAAAGAAAAAACTACCCGATGATTATTTAAATTTGCCGATGAGGGAGAAGCTCTATGTGCAGCGATCTGAGATCCCTTCGGTAACACATGTTGATGGAACAGCTCGAATTCAGACCGTGCATAAAGAAACGAATCCAAGGTATTGGCAATTGATAAATACCTTCAAAGAAAAAACAGGTTGTAGTATCTTGGTCAATACTAGTTTTAATGTTCGGGGCGAACCCATTGTTTGTTCGCCGGAAGATGCGTACCGATGTTTTATGAGAACGGAAATGGATTATTTAGTAATTGGGGATTTCTTATTCAAAAAAGAGGAACAACCAAGTTGGGAAGACAAAGACAACTGGAAAGAAACTTTCACTTTAGATTAACACCTCAATTCATAACAATACACTTACAACATAAAAACATATGGAAATATTAAGAGACCTAAGCCAATTCCTAATGGCTCGAAAAAAATTCTGGCTTGTCCCAGTTATTTTGATTTTACTATTAATAGGAGCACTATTAGTTATTGGCGGTGGATCAGCAGCAGCTCCTTTCATCTACAGTATCTTCTAATGAAAATCAACGAAGCTTATAAATCAATCTTTGTAATAGTCGCAGGTTTTTTGTTGCTGTACTTTGTTTTCCGAAAGGAAGCGCTGCTTTACGTAGCTGCGGTCATCGGTATTGCTGGTGTGGCATCTCCAGTTTTACGCGACCTGATTCTGAAAGTATGGTTTCAGCTAGCAGAAGTTCTGGGTTGGATAAACTCTAGAATATTACTGTCCTTAATCTTCTTCTTAGTCCTAACGCCAATAGCGTTGCTCCACCGAATCTTCTCTTCTAATCCATTGCAACTGAAGAATGATTCTGATTCTACTTTCGTTGACAAAAATCATCGTTTCAACAAAGAAGACTTGGAAAATCTTTGGTAAATTGTCTTTAAATTTTTACGAAACATTTAGCCTCTAAAGCTTGTTTTAAAGTGAGTCAGCAGATACGTAGAAAAGTTGCGGCGAATCAAATCGCGTTTGAGCACATTTTTTATTTTCATTTACATTTTAATTTTAATTCCCTACGTACCTTTGCAGAAATTTTGAAGAAGCGGGCCTCATAAAGCCCATTAGAAAATAATTTAAATGATCAAGACAGATATATTAATTATTGGAGCAGGGCCAACTGGGCTGTTCACCGTTTTTGAAGCAGGATTGTTAAAATTGAGGACGCATCTGATTGATGCCTTGCCGCAACCAGGTGGGCAGTGCGCTGAAATCTATCCAAAGAAACCTATTTTTGACATCCCAGGTTTTCCAGAAATCATGGCGGGCGAACTCGTAGATAATCTAATGGAACAAGGAAAACAGTTCCAACCAGGCTTCACCTTAGGAGAACGAGCGGAGACCATAGAAAAATTAGACGACGGAACTTTCATCGTAACAACAAACAAGGGAACTCAACACCATGCCCCTGTAGTTGCCATTGCTGGAGGACTCGGAAGTTTCGAGCCTCGAAAACCGAAGTTGGAAAACCTTGAAAAGTATGAAGACAAAGGTGTCGCTTACATCATCCGCGATCCAGAAGTATATAGAGATAAGAAAGTAGTCATCGCTGGCGGTGGAGATTCTGCATTAGACTGGAGTATATTTTTGACAGATGTTGCCTCAAGCGTTACGCTCATCCATCGAAGAAATGAATTCCGAGGTGCATTGGATTCTGTGGAAAAGGCCATCGAATTAAAAAAGGCTGGTAAAATAGAAATCATAACTCCCGCTGAAGTTGCTTCATTAAATGGTAACGGAACGCTACAATCCATTTCCATAAAAAAGGAAGACGAAAACTTCGAAATAGAAACAGATGCTTTCATTCCGCTTTTTGGCCTAACGCCTAAGTTAGGACCAATTGCCGACTGGGGTTTAGAGATCGAAAAGAACGCCATCAAAGTAGACAATGCGCTGGACTACCAAACTAATATCCCTGGCATTTTCGCCATTGGTGATGTGAATACTTATCCTGGAAAGTTGAAATTGATTCTCTGTGGTTTTCACGAGGCGACCATCATGTGTCAAGCCGCTTATAAAATTATCAACCCTGGAAAACGTTATGTGATGAAGTACACGACCGTTGCAGGAGTGGATGGATTTGACGGAAGTCGTAAGGAAGCGGAGAAGGCGGTGGTAAAAAAATTAGATTGAGGAAAGGAGATGAGGTTGATGGAGCGGATAAGATTGATGAGGTTTTTCTCATTATGTAGCCAAACCATCTGTCAACCGACCTGATCTGCCCAATCTACCTCATCGTACCCTATCTGCCTGATCTACCCAATCCACCTCACCTACCTTAATAAAAAAAAATGTCCGACATCAAAATAAAAGTAACCGACCGCGAGGGCCAAGTCCACGAACTGGAGGCCCCCACAGATATGAACATGAATCTCATGGAAATCTGTAAAGCTTATGAGCTACCCGTTGCAGGGACTTGTGGAGGGATGGCTATGTGTGCTTCTTGTCAGTGCTATGTTTTGTCGGAGCATAAGTTGCCGGAAAAATCGGATGATGAAGAGGCGATGTTATCGGAGGCTTTTTATGTCCAGGAGAATAGCCGCTTGGGTTGTCAGTTGTTGCTGACGGAGGAGATGGATGGGTTGGCGGTGGAGTTGGCGCCGGAGGATTAGACATCTTACCTAACAATCATATCACATAAACTTCTTTACAAAATAACATATTATAATTTTGGCTTATTTGTTGATGTAAATATCAGCAAATACGCAAATATTTTGATCCAAAATTTTTATATCTACCTAAAAATGATACTTTTGTACAAACTGCTAAGTCAGTTTTACAGAAGGATTTTATTCACTAACGAAACACTAAAAACATACCGATGGGAAAGATAATATCTTTGCTAAACCACAAAGGTGGTGTTGGTAAAACTACCAGCGCTATCAACATCGCAGCCGGTCTGGCGCAACTCGGCAAACGAGTCCTCTTAGTTGACCTCGATGCCCAAGCCAATGTTGGTCTCTCACTTGGCATTCCTCGACAAAAATTTACCATCTACGAAGCACTCCGCGGAGAGTCTGAACTTGTCCCTTTTGAGTACAAGGAAAACCTCGATGTTGTTACTTCTTCTTTGGATCTTTCCGGAGCAGAGATGGAACTTATCAACGAAGCGGGTCGCGAATACATCCTCCGGGAGTTATTCGATGCAGTAAGTGATGATTATGATTTTATCATTCTCGACTGCCCACCTTCTTTAGGTTTGCTTACGCTAAATGCACTGACTTGCTCCAACTACGTTTACATTCCATTGCAGACACAGTTCTTAGCATTACAGGGATTGGCGAAGATGAAGCAAGTGATTGACAAAGTACGTTTCCGTTTAAATAAGAAATTGGAAATCGGAGGAGTCATCGCTACAATGTACGACTCTCGAAAAGTACTAAATCGTGATGTGGTAGATACCATCAAAAAATATTTCGGAGATAGAGTATTTAAGACATTGATTAGAAATAACATTTCTCTTGCAGAAGCTCCGGCTCAACGACAGGACATCTTTAGTTACAACAAAAGAAGTAACGGAGCGAAGGATTACCTTTCTCTTTGTAAAGAAATTTTGGAACGTACCGGACATAGTTTACCAACAGAAGCAACAGCTGAAAAAGTGGCTTTCGTTCCTAAAAAGGCAAAGCCTGAAGGCAGGCCAACAGTTGCTCAGACTCCTGCATCAAGGACTTCTACCAACACCTCTAATGAAGAGGAAGAGTTGGAAGTGACGCTCTAGCAGCAGCCAGTCCCGACAAGAGAAATAAATTCTTGTTTTGCAAAAAGCAAGTGTCTTAAGGAACTACGGATATAATAGTCCGTGCAATTATTTTATCATTATGAAATCATTTATCAGCGGGTTTGAAAGCATATTCGGTGTTTCTGCAGAGGAAATCGAAATGGGCGTCGCTGAGGATCAGGTAGATGTACTGCCTCTGGAAAAAGAACCAGAAGAAGTTGCAGAAACCGAGTCTGCTCCAAAGCCAAAGAGCCGCCGCAGACCTGTCAGAAAAAAAGTGGTCAGAGAAACCAGAGCAACGTCGAAGAATTTCACGTCTGACCTGGAGTCCCTTTTCCGCGATGCACTGACAGAAACCTTCGAAGAAACTTTGCTCCAAGAGGAAAGCAATACCATCGAAGAAACGCCTTCTCCACAACCCGAAAAAATTATAAGAAACGAGCGTAAGGCTTCTCCGGAAGATAAGCCTAAACGTCCTCGACGTAGAATCAGCACGCCTGGTGGCAGTGGTCTTGATCTGCTCATCCGGCAAACTTCCGACGAAACCATCCTCGAATATGAGTCGCCTACGAAGCGTGTATCTTTCGTTTTCGATAAAGAAAAACTGAAGAAACTAAAACGCATCGCTAAGCACAGACGTGTATTCCTAAAAGATGTTGTTGGTGAGGTCGTCGCTAAATTTATCAATGAGTACGAATCCAGCAATGGAGAAGTGAACCTTGATTAAAGAACTTCTTTTTTGAAGCAAATAGCACGTTAAGTAACAACGAAAAATTAACTCCCCCATTTGCAATTGTTTGATTAATTGTAGCGACGGCAGGAAGAGTAAGTTAATCAAACAATTGAGTGTAGGAATGGGGGGATTATTTTTTGTGTAATACTAAACGTGTTTTAATAAATGCCCACTTTATGGATCTGCTTTTTTGAGTGGACTTTGAAGTGGGCTTTTTGTTTGAACCACAATGGGCACAGAGTTACACAAAGTTTGTAACTATAACTGGACTTAAGTAACTGTACAAATTAAATTTACTATAAAATGAAAAGTCTTTTGAATCTGAACTTCGTTATAAAGCTCTACCTGGCTACGCCGAGTAGACAGGCTCGCCGATGCTAAGGCATCGCCTACGTTTTATGCCTTGTTCATATCCAAAACCCAATTCCATTTTATGTTAGCATAATTATGTCCAGTTACTTAGTTTTTAGAAACAAAAAAACTTTGTGGTACTTTGTGTACATCGTGGTAAATAAAAACTGCGGTAAAAACTATTCATGCAAGACCTCTCCGAATTTCGTCTATTCTACAACCACACCATCCATCCCGAGCTGGTGCGGATGGAGGCAAAACGCAAGCAACTACTTTGGTTGTTTTTGCTGTCGGTTGTTCTATTGATAGCGGTTATCGGATTAGATATTTACCTAGGCGATTTTACGTTCACGTTAGTGCTGATGATTCCTTTGGGAATTTGGGCGAGTTTTCTCTTATATCGTATTCAACAATTCAGGTCTACTTTCAAACCTCAGGTAGTCGATTTGATTCTGGACTTTATAGACGATGGGCCTAACTTCGGAACGCTTAGCTATGACAGTAAGCGGAAGATAGATCGAAAGACTTTTGTGGAAAGTGGCCTTTTTGGGACTCGAATTTTAGAATATAAAGGGGAGGATTTCATCAGTGGAAAAATTGGAGAATTAGATTTTGAGCTATGTGAATTAGATGTAAAAGCACTATCCCCTGTAAAAACAGACCTAGAAGAAGTATTCAGAGGCGTTTTTTTATATACAAAATTCAATACTGCGACCCAAGGATCCGTTATAGTATGGCCTGAAAAAACCAAGCAATACAGAACCAAGGCTATCAAAAATTTTGTAGCAAAAGGAGGATATAACGTAGATGAATTTATGGAAGTCGAATCTTTCCGAGAATTATTTACGACCTATGCTACTCCTGATGCTCAAGTCGACAAGACACTGAATAGAGAAATGCAAATAGCTATAGCCGATTATAAAATTCAAACCGACAAAGCTGTTTACTTTTCTTTCTCTAATGATAAAATCTACATTGGAGTAACAGAATCCAAGGACATCCTTGAACCAAATATTTTTAAATCCAACGCACACATTGATCTAGTGCAAGAGTTTTATGAAGACTTATATACACTCTTTGATATTGTAGAAAGAATTGATCAAAACAATTAAAGCTATTTTACCTTTTACATAAAAGACTATAAACCCTTCGACTAAATATACCGGCCATTTTAAACCGGATAAACAAAATACAATGATTAAAAAACTACTCGCCTTTACCGGCATCGCTTTACTTTTCTCTTTTCCAACAGTTGCTCAGGATACTTTAAAAATAAGCTCTAGCGCTTCTGACTTGGTTTCCTCCGTTTTGACAACAAAAGAGATCAATCCCAACACGCCCACCAAAGCAGAAAATGCATTGCTCTGGTCCATCTCCGGCAAAGACCTAAAAGACACTTCTTACCTCTATGGAACGATCCACATGATTGACCGAAAGGATTTTGTTATGACCGATCACACCAAAGCTGCTTTTAAATACAGCGAGCAAGTCGCTTTCGAAATTGATATGAATCGCATGAATGACTTCTCCGTTCTTTTCTCTCTCCTCGGACAAGTGATGATGAAGGATGGAATGACACTCGACAAACTCCTCAGCGCAGAGGAATACAAAATGGTAGAAGATCACTTTAATGCAATGGGACAACTGCCCATGTTCATGCTGAAAAAAATAAAACCTATGTTTTTGTCCACAATGGCTTCAGGGGATATGATGGGCGCAGGAGGTGAGATGGGAAGTTCTGATATTGTTTCCTACGAAATGGAATTCATGCAAATGGCCACCGACCAGGAAAAAGAAATGTCCGGCCTCGAAACCATCGAATACCAAATGAGTGTTTTCGACAGCATCCCTTACACAGACCAAGCGCAGATGCTCGTAGAAAGTATCAAAGCAGAAAAAGGAGATGACAGTGAATTCGACGCTATGGTAGATCTCTACAAAAACGAAGACATCGTCGGTATGCAAACCATGTTCAAAGCGGACGAAGAAGGCATCGGAAAATTTGAAGATATTTTTCTAAAGAATAGAAATGAAAACTGGATTCCCGTCATGGAAGATCTGATGAAGCAAAAACCTACTTTCTTCGCCGTTGGTGCAGGACATCTTGGAGGAGACATTGGCGTAATTGCATTGTTACGAAAAGAGGGATATAAGCTGGAGCCCATTCGGGGGGAGGTTGTTCGACCTTAGCGATTATGAATGAATTTTGAATGACTGAAGGGTGCCCAATACGTGAGCTCCGCGAGTTATTACGGTCGAAGGTCAATCCTTCAATCTTTAAATCATTAAAAAATAAAAAAATGCCACCACTAATAAAAACCGTCAGAAACCACACACCCGCCTGGAGCTCCAACTGCTACATTGCAGAGAACGCAACCATCGTAGGAGATGTCGTCATGGGAGAGGAATGTAGTGTTTGGTTTCAGGCAGTGATTCGAGGAGATGTCAATAGCATCATCATTGGTAACAAAGTCAATATTCAGGATGGGGCAGTAATTCATTGTACTTATGAAAAAACGAAGACGATCATTGGAGACAATGTTTCGATTGGTCATCGGGCCTTAGTCCATGGCTGTAAGGTTGGGAACAATGTTTTGATTGGAATGGGAGCCATCGTAATGGACAATGCTGTTGTTGAAGACAATGTATTGATTGCTGCTGGAGCAGTTGTTTTGGAAAAAGCACATTTGACTTCTGGTGGTGTGTATGCTGGTGTGCCTGCGAAGCGGGTTAAAGAATTGAGTCCTGAATTATTCAAGGATCAGATTGAACGAATAGCGAATAACTATGTGATGTACGCTTCTTGGTTTGAGGAGTAAATTATGGATTACAAATGTATTTTAAATGTAAATTTATCTACTTTGTTTACTTCTTGACTGTGAACTCACTTGTACCATCATCACTCCGGGCCTATCTTTGCATTAGTATTCCAGAACATATTTAGGATAAACATGAAGCTTTTTACTTTTACTATAATCATTTTCACAACGCTGTTTTTGTCGGTCAATGCTACGACTGATAACGACCAAGTCGATGTCGTTCTGGAGGATCTTTCCGCCGTTTACAAAAGTAATTTTCTGAAATTCAAATCAGAAGTCAGCAATCTCGCTGAATTAGTCAATCAACCACGTAGCGCTTTCAACCCTGAATCTTTTCAGGAACAACTTCGTCAAACTCGCTTAGCATACAAGCAAATTGAATTCCTTTTCGATTATCATAAAACCAGTTACAATTATATTTTTGTAAATGGGCCACCGCTACCTAAAGTAGATGAAAACTTCTCTCCTACTGGCCTTACTCAGCCGAATGGATTACAGACTTTAGACGAACTGATTTTCAGTGATGATCTATTTTCGGAGTTAGCACATGTCCAGCAATTAGCATCGGAGTTGAAAGAACGAGTAGACAAGGTAGCCAGCAGCCATATACATATACAACTCACAGAACGAAGTACGATGCAGGCTTTGCGCTGCGGAATGGTGCGGGTATTTACTTTAGGCGTTACTGGTTTTGATACACCCGGGTCGGGGAATGCCATTGAAGAAACGCAGGTAAGCATGGCATCTATGGCTAATACTTTTGCTGTTTTTGGAAATAGCCTAAAGCCAGAAGCTGAAGAACTTTACTCCGAAATAACAATGCTTTTCCGTAAGAGCCAGGAAATGCTAAATGGCAAAACTGATTTTGATTCTTTCGATCGAATGGCTTTTTTGAAGGAAGTAATCAATCCGCTTTATGCAAAACTGTTTCACTTTCAGAAAGCCAATAAAATTCCAACAGGAGGGTTCAAATACAATTCTCAAAATTATAAATCAGAAAATCTTTTTGATGAGGATTTTCTCAACTTGGATTTCTATTCCAATGCCTCTTTCATCCCTCTGGAGAATCCAGTTACGATAGAGCTCGGGAAGATGCTTTTCTATGACCCCATTCTTTCTAAGGATCTAAAAATGTCCTGTGCTTCTTGCCATAATCCCAATCTAGCTTTTACAGATGGCTTACCCAAAAGTAAATCTAACAAGGTGCACACGTTTACCAGAAGACACTCTCCGACATTGATTGATGCTGGTTTTTCTACTCGATTTTTTTGGGATTTACGAGAGTATAATCTGGAGCAACAAATTGCACACGTCGTTACAGACAGTATGGAATTTAATATCAGTTTCAGTGAAATCACTAAGCGTATCTCCAGGTCAGAAACCTATTCAAAATTATTTCAAGAGCAGTATGGCCACATTACAAAGAAACCAATAAAACGTAGGACAATCAGTAATGCAATCGCAGCTTATGTGAACTCGCTCACTTCTTTCGATAGCGAATTTGATAAGTATGCTCGAAATGAAATCACTACTTACCCGGAAGATGCGAAACGTGGTTTTAATATTTTCATGGGAAAAGCAGCTTGTGGTACCTGCCATTTTGCACCAACCTTCAGTGGATTAGTTCCTCCTTTTTACATGGAAATGGAATCCGAAGTGCTAGGGATCACGATGGGTCTAGATACTTTGAATCCAGTAATGGATCAGGACTTAGGTCGTCGCCTAAATGGAAAAAAGAAAGAAGACTTCGATCATTTTAGAAATTCCATGAAAACCGTTACCGTTAGAAATTCTGGCATCACTGCACCTTATATGCACAATGGATTATTCAAATCTCTGGAAGAGGTTGTTGAGTTTTACGATCATGGAGGAGGTGTAGGTATGGGACTGGACATTGACAATCAAACCCTAGCCCCTGACCGACTGAATCTTTCTGCCCAAGACAAAAAAGACCTCATTGCTTTTATGCATACGCTTACCGATACCACGGGGCTTACCAACGCTCAGGTGACCTTGCCTAAAATCGCTGGACACCCAGAATGGGATGACCGAGGATATTAAGGAAGCGTTAATCTCTACAACATTACATAGGCAGGCATCGTATATGTATTATCTATTACGTTAGAAATTTTTATAATTTCTTCTAATCCGAAATTTGTAATCCATATGAGACTTATTTTATCTTTTTTACTTTTCAGCATTCCATTCATAAGCCAAGCTAAGTCCTTTTCCAATGCCACAGATACCATCATCACTATTGAGGGTTATCTGAATGCTAATGACATCAAGCCACAGCGTTCCGACAAACGCGTGTATTACCACATAGAAAGTTATGGAGATGGTGTCCAACCCAAAGCAGGCGATTATGTAAAAGTGCGTTTCAAAGGAAAACTCCTCAACGGAAACGTATTTGATGAATCGGCAGAAGACGAACCTTTTGTTTTTCAGCTGGGCTACCGACAAGTAATACTAGGTTGGGAACATGGCATACCGCTCTTTCAGGTTGGTAGTAAAGGAAGTCTGTTTGTACCCGCCGAACTGGGTTACGGAAATCAAGGCGTAGGTTCTGTCCCAGCGAATTCGCCATTGCATTTTGAAATTGAGGTTTTAGGAATTCTATCTTTCGATGAATACGATGCTTATATGGTAGAGATGGAAAAAAAGCAGCGGATGCGTTTTGAGGCAGAAAAAGAGAAGCAGTTTGTTGCCGATAAAAAAATCATTCAGGATTATATTATTTCTAAAAAGATAAAAAAAGCAAAACGGGATGATAGCGGTCTTAGTTATGCTTTAACAAAAAAAGGGAAAGGAGATTTGCCACAAGCGGGCGATGTTGTAGAAGTGAGTTATACTGGTTACTTGACCGACGGTTCTGTTTTCGACAAAGGAAAATACACCGTTCCACTAGGCAAAGGAAAGGTTATCAAAGGCTGGGAAGAAGGGCTGCCTTATTTTAAAAAAGGAAGTGAAGGCTGGATTTTCATTCCGTCTAAATTAGCCTACGGCCCTCGTCCAATTGAAGAGGATGATATCTCTATACCAGCTAATTCTGTTCTTGTTTTTAAAATAAAAGTGAAAGATATTAAGCGGAAGAGTAGTTGATTTTTTCGGCCAGGAGGCCGGTGGGGTGCGTATCTGATGCTGGAGCATCAAACGAGCGAGTGTGTGTGTGTAATAAATCTAATAACAAAGCGACAGTCGAATCCATGTGATCTGACTGTCGCTTTGTTAGAACTAGCGTTTTGAAGGGAGCCAGTGATCGTACACTGAAAACCAAATAACCAAAAGTTACGCTTCCCCTTTGTTCTTCACCTCAGCGTCCTTACGCTCCTGATCTCTCATCCCTTCTTTGATCTCTCCTTCGATGGTTGCTCGGGCGCTGTTAAATTCTTTGATTCCTTTACCAAGTCCTCGCATTAATTCTGGAATTTTCTTTCCTCCAAATAACAATAGAATAGCAAAAAGAACCAAAATGGCTTCATAACCACCAAAAACAAATAGTAATATCGTATTCATAATAATTAATTTAGATTACAAAAGTACAGTCTTATTTTTGTATTGTACGCTTTTGATAAGGCATTTATTTTATAGGAGTCTTTAGGAGTTAGTCTTTGGTCTTTAGCTAGCTCAATTCGCAAGAGCGGTTTTCATTTTTTTAAAGTCTTTGATAATTAGTATTTAGTAACCGACGGGCTTAATTCGCGAAAGGACGTACTAAATATAAAACCTTATCAACCTTATCTGCCTCACCTACCCCATCAACCTTTACTAAGCCTTCTTCAAACCAATCTCCCTCAACCGCTCATCCAAATATTCCCCTGCCGTAATTGATTCATAAGCCAAAGGGTTTTCTGCGGTTACACATTTGTCCAGGCAAGTTAAATCCATAGTCGTTTTTGGATGTAAGAAAAAAGGAATAGACAAGCGAGGCATATGCCATTCTGACTTTGGTGGATTGACCACTCGGTGCGTTGTAGATTTCAAATAATTGTTAGTCAGCCGCTGGAGCATGTCTCCTACGTTGATTACAATTTCGTCTTCGCCTGGAGTGATGTCCATCCATTCTCCGTCCTTGTTGAGCAATTGAAGACCACCTGCGGAAGCACCTACAAGTAGCGTAATCAAATTAATGTCCTCATGCTGCTCTGCTCTAATAGCGGAATCTGGTTCTTGCGTAATTGGCGGATAATGAATCGCTCTCAGAATACTATTCCCGTTATGTATTTTTTCTTTGAAATAATCTGATCCCAATTCTAAGTAAATAGAAATAGCGCTCAGCAGATGCCCTCCTGATTTTTCAAAAGCCTTATACAAAGTTGTTCCTCCTTTTGAAAAATCTGGAATGTCATCAGTTACCACATTGTCAGGGTAAGAAGCTCTGATCGGATCACCATCGGTTACTTCCTGGCCGATCTGGAAAAACTCTTTGAGATCTGCTACTTTAGATTGCTTTGCATGTTCTTTCCCGAAAGAGGTATATCCGCGTTGCCCCGCCAGTCCTTCCACCTCATACTTTCGTTTGGTGGATTCTTCCATATTAAAAAACGCTTTTGCATTGCTGTAAAAGTCTTCGATCAGCTCTTTAGGAATACCGTGATTGATTACTCCTACGAATCCGATTTCATGAAACGCATTTCCGATTTGCTGTACGAATGCTGTTCTCTCTTCTTCTGTTCCGTTTACAAATTTAGAAAGATCGACTACTGGTATTACTCTTTTTGACATGGATTTATTTTTTTTACTTATGTAGGTACAAAGCTTTCTTATAACAGTTGAACCAAGGAACTGTTTCAGAAAATCTGTTCTCTACAAAAAGTTCTTACAACAAAAGTACGGACTAATTTACCGAGGTTTATATTTTGCTTTGTTTAAAATTTGCTGGGCATCGGTTTCTTCGATGAGTTGCGTAAGTGTAGTTTCTGGATATCTATTCATATATGATTTTACGATTTGCCAACCGGTCCAATTGGCTGTACGGCCTGGAGCGTCGGCAGGCATGCCTGGAGAGTTCGGGCTGTGGTCTACCAGTTTACGAATATCTCTCAGGCTGGTAGAATACAATAGATCTTCTCCAAGGAAGTGCGTCCACATTTGTAGCTCGTTTTCTTGAACCCACTCCGTTTCCAACTGTGTATAACCGAGCTTAATACTGTCCGGTGTATGAGGTAGCAGCGCGTCCATCACGTACAAAATCTTTCCATTGTGAATCATGATATCCAACAACTTCTCTCCTTTCGAGGTACCGACCAAATCATTTGCGACCGCCTCTATTGCCCTAGAGACGATATGCTTTTGATTCATAGTCCGTCGAATGTATTTTGGAAAAACATTAGGATCATAAAGTGGGTAATTCTCTCCTAAGAAAAAATCTAACCCGACCCCAAGCACTCCTTCGTAAGTGAATGCACCGTAAGAATATTCAGAAACAAAGGTGACTACTTTAGGGATTTCTTTTTTAGGGAAATAATATTTGTGAAAACGAAATGCTTCTTCCAATTCCGCAGTTTCTTTTGAGAAATCACCAAACACTATTCCTACCGTATCAACCAAACCTCGAATGGTCTCGCTTTTTACAAAGGCAGAAAAAACATCATCTCTTTGCAAGACAGGGAGTATCTTTCCGAGATATAGTTCGTCAAAGAACACAGGATATTCGACTTTGAGATTTTCTTTACCAGTTATAAGGTCGCTAGTATCTAAGGCAAACAGGTCCTTCTCAAACTGATTTACCTTAAGGTCCACATCGATCTGTGATACATCTGGAATATTTTTACCTTTGTCGAGTACACAGGCAGAGATTGAAAAAAGGATAAAAAGGCAGAAGATGCCTCTACTGTACAAACTCATTTTATTGATTTTTCTTGAATATTTTAGACACAAAACTATATCGCCAGTCGTTCAGTTAACGCTAAGTAATTATACAAAACACCTGGCACTAAATTGTAAACATAAACCACCAAAGATGAAAAAAATTGCAGCGACTTTCGCATTTTTAAGCCTCTTGCTCGTGAGTAGCAATGCGCAGACGGATTACCGGTTCGGATTTGAAGTGAGCCCTACTGTTTCTTGGTTACGAACAGATGATAATACTATCGAAGGCAATGGAGCTAACCTTGGTCTTAGACTGGGTGTAAACGGAGAAAGCTACTTTGCAGAAAACTATGCCTTCACTTTCGGTCTTCGTTTCGCCTTCAATCAGGGCGGTACACTCAACCATGAGAATGGAGGAGACCTTTGGCCAACTGATGCACTAAGCGATGATGTTTATAGAGATCTACCTGCTGATGTCAATCTAAAATATGGCGTACAGTATGTTGAAATTCCTTTAGGCTTTAAAATGCGTACCAATGATTTTGGTTATATCAAAGCTTATGCAGAATTACCACAGTTCATTCTAGGTATCAGAACACAAGGACGTGGAGCGATCGAAGCTGACCTTGTTAACGACACAGAGAAAGAAAACATTAAGGATGTCGTTCATCCAATTGTTCTTTCTTGGGGGCTAGGTGGTGGAGCAGAATATACTATCAACGAAAATACTTCTATCATTGCAGGGCTTTATTTCCAAAGTGGTATCACAGATATGACAAGAAATAAAGGAACTTCAAAAATTGTCGATACTAGTACTGCTAGCGTAACAACAGAGGATGAAAATTCAAAAGCAACACTAGGTTCTATCACATTAAGACTTGGTGTAATCTTTTAAAAACCAACTAATTAGAACCAACAATAATATTACGACACAGGGAAGGGCATCATTTTTGGATGCCCTTTTTTGTTAATATGTGTATAATTTGCTAAAACCTATTTTAGTAGTCATTCGATTCTTAGATTGATATCAAAATGACAATGTGCACAGCATTTAGGAATGAAAGAATAAGTTTTTAAATTTGAGGTTTATAAAATATTCTACCATTCTGATTCACCCTTTTGTAAAAACAGTTGGCTCATTATGGAAACAGTAAATACAACTCCTACTATGTTAGAAACAGAATACATCAGTGCAGAACAGATTAGCACTTTCATCAAAGACGCTCTCCACGAGGACGTTCGTGATGGAGATCATACTTCTCTCGCTTGCATTCCTGAAAACCAAATTAGCAAAGCAAAACTGCTCATCAAAGACGACGGCGTTATCGCTGGTGTAGAACTCGCAAAAGCCGTCTTCAAGCACTGCGACCCCAATAGCGAAATCAATGTTTTTATCGAGGACGGAACTGCCGTTAGTTATGGCGATGTCGCTTTTGAAGTGACTTGCAATAGCCGTGCATTACTTACTGCGGAAAGACTAGTATTGAATACCATGCAGCGCATGAGTGGAATTGCGACTTTGAGTAATCGATTTGCTTTTGAAGTAGAAGATTTACCCGTCAAAATATTAGATACTCGTAAAACAACACCTCTATTGAGATTTCTCGAAAAGTGGGCAGTCCGTGTTGGTGGTTGTAATAACTATCGCGATGGTTTGTACGATTGGATTATGATCAAAGATAACCACATTGATGCCTGTGGCTCTATTACAGAGGCAGTTAACAAAGTGAATGTTTATCTAAAAGAAAATAAAATGGACCTTGGAATTACAGTAGAGGTTCGAAATCTGGATGAATTAGACGAGGTACTGGCAGTAGGAAATGTCACTCGAATCATGCTTGATAATTTTGAATTGCCATTACTAAGAGCTGCAGTACATCAAGTTGGGGATCGTTTTGAGACGGAGGCTTCTGGTGGAATTACTATTAATACAGTTAGAGAGGTTGCCAAATGCGGAGTGAATTATATCTCATCTGGAGCGCTGACACACTCTGCGCAGAGTATGGATATGAGTTTGAAGGTAATCAAGGAGTAGAAAGATTCAATGCCTAGTAAACTGGTAACGGATTCTCAATAGGGTTTTTATTTTTAAAACTCTAACGTGCTAAAAACCGCTTTTTCCAAATTTGGGAAAAGCGGTTTTCTATTTCACTTTATCACCCAAAGCTAATCATAACGTTACTCCTCTAAAAAGAAACACAAAATACAAACTAAAATTTTAAACTTTTGCCATTTTTTGCTATTTTTAATCGCCAATAAGTTATATTGCAAAATAATAACTTAATTTAATCACCCTAAACTTTATATTATGCTGGACGAACAAGTACGCAGAATTATGGCTCCCGATCCACTTACGGTCAACTCTACTGATAATTTAGCAGAAGTATCGGAAATGATGGTTAACCAACAACTACAACAGGTTCCTGTGGTAGACAATGGTAAATTCTTAGGTATCGTTACCTCTTATGATATTTGGCAAGCGTCAAAAAATAAAGGTGAGGATTCCAATCGATTAGTAAATGATGTGATGAATACCAATGTCATCAAGATTTCTCCAAAGGATAAAATGGGAACTGCCGCTGAGTTATTTATGGACAAGCGTTTCAAAACTCTTCCTGTGGTTAATCTCCATAACGAGCTAAAAGGAGTCATCACAGCTTTTGATGTCATTAAATACGTTTTCAAAAACGAATACCCACATCCAAGTATTTACAACAGTATCCTGAATGAACCTGCTGCGCGATAATTCTTAAATCCTTCAAAAGCATTTTATAGAAAAAAATATACACTAATACGATGAAGTCCGTTTGCTTTTGCTAGCAAGCGGATTTTGTTTTTTGATTCGAAAGGAGATCCTTTCTAAGTTTTTGAACTTTCATAAACAATAAAGCATCTGGTTCATTTACCTTTGGGGCCAAGAATTAAAATCAAGCAAATAAACACATGGATTCATTAACACAAGTTGTATTAGGTGCCGCTGTAGGAGAAGCAGTACTCGGAAAAAAGGTAGGAGGTCGAGCGATGATTTGGGGAGGCTTCGCTGGTTTTTTGCCAGATTTGGATGTGGCTTCCAGTTTTGTCGTTGATGAGATCAGTGCGCTGGCCATCCACAGAGGAATTACACACTCGTTTATTTTTGCAGCGGTGTTTTCCATTTTTATCGCCTGGCTGGTTCATCAACTTTATGACAGTGGTTTATACAAAAGAAAACTATACAAAATCATCGCCTCCATAATAGGAATTGGTGGTTTAGTCTTTACAGCCAACTATCTGCCTTATATGGTTTCTGACAAGTTGAATATGCAACTGCTACTCATCAGTACAGGCGTTGGAGCATTAATTCTTTTATTAATGAACCGCTATTACTTTCAAGTAGAACAACGAGTAGTTGACACGACTTGGAAAGACTGGTACTGGCTTTTCTTTTGGGCCATCATTACGCATCCGATTTTGGATTGCTTTACTACGTATGGTACGCAAATCTTTTTACCTTTTAGCGATTACCGAGTGGCCTTCAATGTTATATCTGTAGCTGATCCATTGTATACGGTTCCGTTTTTATTGACAGTGATTATTGCTGCGAATTTAAGAAGAGGAACCAAATGGAGAAGCATTGTGAATTGGACAGGCATCATCATCAGTAGTTGTTATATGCTCTTTTGCTATTACCATAAAACACAGGTCAATAAAATTTTCGAGCAGTCCCTTGCTGAAAACAACATTCCCTACAGTAGATATATGACCTCTCCTCTGATTTTCAATAACGTACTATGGTTGGGTGTCGCAGAAAGTGATACCGCTTTCTACCATGCTTACTATTCTTTTATGGATGAAGATACGGATATGAATGAGTACAACGTTTTCCCTAAGCAACACAATTTGCTTTCGCAATACGAAGGCGATCCTACGCTAAAAACACTCCGTTGGTTTTCTAACGACTATTATACGTTACTCAGAAGACCAGATGGAGAGCTGCAAATGAACGACGTCCGCTTTGGGATTTTCACAACTAAATTACAGAAGCATACAGATTATGTTTTTAAATTTATTCTAGAAGAAAAAAAAGATGGATTGGAAATGCGCCAGTCCAGGGAAGGGCGAGAAATTAATAAAGAAACTTTCAAAGAGCTTTGGGATCGAATCTGGGGGAACCCTAGGAATGAAACGGAACTTTAAAATAAATTATCATGCAACGATTCCTTGTCCTAGCAATTCTATTTTTGACAAATGGCTTGTCAGCTCAGGACAGTATTGCCTTGGCAAATATCAATATAGTTTTTGGAGGTTTGCCCGTAGTCGAGACCTACGAAACAATTTTAGCAAAAGCGGAAAAAGACAAGAGGTTCCAGGTTATAAGATCGAAAAGTGAAGATACTTATTCTAATATCATCGTTAACAAATATGATTTTCACACCGCTAATGAATGTAAAGAATGCCACCTCTCTGTTTTGAAAAATGACAATGAACGAATCCTTAGACTGACGCTAAACTTTAAGGATCTTAATCAAAGTAGCTACAATGAACTCCTCAAAAAAATTCTAGCTCAGATCATCCCTCACGTAAAAAACATTGAGCAGAATTTTGGAGCAGGAGGAAGCCTGGAAACTTGGCTCTCTTTTTCTAACAGTACAATTACGCCTCGGCTACAGATAGCAGAACCTTCTGAAAACTTCACGAGATTGGTTATTGACTATGTTAGTCTTGAATAAGAATGGGCTGTTGTAATGGCGTATTCTCCTTTGATGTAATCTGTAGTATGTACCAACCTTTCGGTAAATCTGCAATACTTATCTTTTCCTTGTCTTCTTGAATCAACCCTTTTTGAACTAACGTTCCATTTCCACTGATTAACTGATATGGTAATGGATAATTGAAATTTCCTTCAAAAATAAAATAATCACTTGTAGGGTTTGGATAAATCTTATAATCGTTCTGCAATATCACTTCCTTTGTCTCAGATACAAAATCTGTAGTCCGAAATCTGAAAACAGCAAAGGCTGCCAGTGCGTCTGCTTCTTCAGAACCAACAGCCTGTATCACCAATTGATAAGGAAATTGCCGGAGGTGTTCTTCCTTTACAATCCATTGAAAATTGGCTGTGCCATTCGTTCCATTTGTTGTTTGTGAAAATGTAGCAGTATTGTTATAAAAATCATAGAGACCACAAGTTGAAGTAATAAACAATTGCTGATCTGTATCTGGTTCAGAAATATCAAAAGCGATATTTACCGTATCTCCGAGTGAGACGGGAGTTATTACATCCTGCTCTGCTCCGGTAAATGTTATCATTGAAGCGAGTTCTTCATCCTGTCTCACACTGATAATCATATCACGAATTACACTGCCTGTCTCTTGACCATTTCGATATGAAATTACTTTTATAGCAATTACATACAATCCAGGGATATGAGGAAAATCCCAGGTCATTTTTCCGGTATGAGTATCTAAAGTCATTACATTTTCTACTCCTACCGGAAATGACATCGGAGAATTAAAGTTAATTACTTCAGTATTCACGTCCATTAAAGGAATGGTAAGTTCATAAGTCAAACTATCTCCATCGGGATCGAAAGCATTAACGACATGCACGAAAGGAACTCCTACGTAAGCGATATCTACCGGAGCTTCTAAAAAAACCGGACTAGTGTTTATAGTTCCACTCGTCATTTCTACTAATGTAAATTCTGACTGTACATGAAAAGGAATAGCATCTGAATTAGGCGGATTAATGTTTAGTATTCCTACGATACGATTTGGATCCGTCATACTCAACAAGTAGGTATCTATTTCTGAATAGGAATGTGTTCCCAGGTAAATATTTCGCTTCATACCATTTTCTATAGGTTCGCCATTTTGGTCAAAACCATTAACTCTGGGTATTAACTCTATATTTCCATCGCCCCAATCGATGTACAGTGAATCACGATCTGGCTGATTATCATCTTCAGAATAAGTAATAATAGAAGCCTCTACAGTAAGATTATCAATCTGACGAACGACAATCTCACCAGCATAATTATGACTCGCTAGTAGATCCGTAGAGGCGAAAAAGGAAAGAATGAATAGATTTAGATAGAATTTTTTCATAGTTGGATATTTTAAGTTTTGTTCTGTACATTAGAACAAATTTTATACTCTGTATGATTCAAGTACCATTAAGTTTAACAATAATATTTACAATCAAATATTATTTACTTTCACTAAACATCTGACGTAAAAAAACGTATATACTAATAGACAAAACAAAGTCAATAAGCAAACTGAAAAGGAGCACTAAAATTCTCCAAAGGACTTAAGAACAAAACAATACATGACTTCTACCCTCTCTAAGTATGCACAGCTTCTGGTGCATTATTGCCTGGACATTCAGAAAGGTGATCGACTATATGTTAAAAGTACTACATTGGCAGAACCGCTCGTAAGGGAAGTTTATCGCTATGCGCTACGAGCTGGTGCACATGTAGAAACAAAGCTAGCCTTTCGCGAAGAAGGTCGTATTTTCATAAAAGAAGCAGGAACCGATCAGTTAGAACGCGTTTCCTCTTTTTATAAAGAAGCAATAGAAAACTTTGATGCTTATCTGCACATTCGCGCGCCATTCAATTTGTATGA
>JBGCDT010000489.1:0-2770 GCA_045105695.1 Saprospiraceae bacterium
ATTGATGTGAATGACTTCATTGTTGTATTATTTAATTACTTGAAAAATTCTTTTGGGTGTTACCCCTTTTATTTATACCACTTCGTTTTTTACAGTATTTGTTCTTCGGAGTTTTCTAAATCTATCTCTCCTCCCAGCTCGTCCAGAAATTCGTTGAGTTCTTCATCCCCAATTGTTTCTGGAATGAAACTCATATCTACAGCCAGTTCTTCCAATAATTCTTCTTCAAACTCTAATATGTTATCAGACAGATAGGAATTGATCGCATCATCAGAAAGTGTTTCTATTGATGCTGTTGCCAAATCATTTGAAGTTGTCTCAAAATTTCCAAACTGTTGTATGCCAATTAACAATAATGCCACGGCTGCAAAACCTACAGCATATCTTGGCTGCATCAGTGTTTGGAAAAATATAATGACTGGGGCAAACCAGGATTCTTTTTCTTTCACAGTCGCCTGTTCTTCCAATCGAATACTCCTCATTATATCATCTCCTAGTTTATCAAAATACCTTGGCGGTACTTGAAAGCCATTCTCTTTTTTCATTCGAAGCAGCTCTGGGGAGAACTCTTCTAATTCGTCTTTAAGATTTTTTAAATCGCTCATGATCGCTAGTTATTTATTCTGATTGTTCTTTTAAATAAGCTTGCACTTTTTTTAGTGCGTGATGAAAAGATGCTTTTAATGCACCCACTGATGTTTCGAGTACTTTTTCCATTTCTTTATAACTCATCTCATCAA
Source organism: Saprospiraceae bacterium (assembly GCA_045105695.1). Classification (GTDB taxonomy): domain Bacteria; phylum Bacteroidota; class Bacteroidia; order Chitinophagales; family Saprospiraceae; genus CALGLS01. Next base: position 741 of record JBGCDT010000489.1, read on the forward strand.
AATACCTGAGGTTGAAAACTATTTTTTGTTTTTCAGGTAACTGCTCCAAAGCTTGATGTAGCAGCATGGTAGCTCGCTCGCCATCGAAATAAGGATCAGATTCTAATCTGTTTATTCTATTCGTTTCATCATCCAATGCCTCTGTTTGTTTTCTTTTTCTCTTATTCAAAAAAGTAATCGCTTCGTTTGTTGCTATTCGGTAAAGCCAAGTATATAGCTTAGACTTCCCTTCAAAGCGCTGAATGCTTTTGTATACTTTGATAAAAGTATTCTGAATCACATCATTAGCGTCGTCGTGTTCTGTTACCATACGGCGGACATGCCAGTACAATCGCTCTTGATACTTTTGCATCAACATTCGGAAACCTTTCTCTGCATCTTTATCGTTTTGAAGAAGATTCAGAATATCCTGATCTGTTATGTCTTTCGCTGATGTTTGCAAACGTTCGTGTTTATCAAAGATTCGTAAATAAGACTCTGCTAAAAGCCCTGGGTTTAATCTATTTTTTGTTTAACAAGATATTAACTCTCCATACCCAACCCATCTTCCGTCGCTCTAAATGGAAAGTCAGCTGGCCGCTGTAGCCAATTCTCTCCAGACCACTCACTCGCCAGATCCGCTAAATGTAAAACAAAAGCATGCCGAGAGCGGTCAGAGCTATTCAAACTACTCGCATGAACGACCGAGCCATGTAACAAAACCAGCGCTCCTTTTTTCACTTCCAGTGGAATTAATTCTTCCTCTTTCCATTCCACTCTCTCTACATCTGTAAGAATCAACTCTGTTCCACTGTGGTCGCCCATTCTTACAAATTGGTTTTGCAATGGCCATTTATGTGAGCCAGGTATTGCTAGTAAGCAACCATTACTTTGGTCTGCATCTTCCAAAGCCATCCATGCACCTAGACAAGACAGTGGCTTAGTATGTATAAAGGTAGAATCCGTATGTGGATGAACCCGGCCTCCGATCTGTGGTTGCTTATATATGTATTGGCTTTGGACTATGGCTGGTTTTTGATGACCAATACTTTTAGCAAAGTCGCAGAGGGATTTATTGTAGGAAACCCTTTGCCATTCAGGGAGAAGATCATGCATCGCGTGACCAATTTTATTGACAGATAAGTGCTTGTCTCTTTTGAGTTTTCCTTTCTCATCCAAAGCATCTGGTTCAAAGAAACAACTTACGTTGGAGCCACTTTCTAAAAAATAGCGATTCGTATGCTGACTCTGTTCTTCTGTTGTGAAAACGGAGAGTGCTTCCATGTCAAAATCGTCGACAATCTGTCGAGCAGACTTTCTGATGGATTCAATTTCTTCATCTGATAGAAAGTTTTCCACAATGAGGTAACCGTTTTTGTTGAAAAACGCGAGATTTTCGGCCGTTGAAATAGCAATGGAAGGCTTGTTATTCTGGTTCAATGTTTGAATTATTATGATCTTTTATAAAGTGTTGGTAAGTTAGTTAATCTAATAAATAGTATGATTGCTAAATCCAATATTTCCTTAGCTTTGACTTGATTTTGCTGACGCCACATAAGATGGCTGAGTATCTTTGCGTTTAAGAAAAAGTTTCTTTTGCATATTCCTTATTCGAATGATTCAAAGAATGTGTAAAAGATTTAAAAATAAAAACACCGATTTCATATGAAACAAATGTTATCCTTTCTACTAGCCGGTTTTCTATCTTTTACTTTGCTAGCCAATCCGAACTCTTCCGAAGCCGATTATATTTTCACCATCCATATTGGCGCTTTTGCAAAAGCTGATCTCTCTGACTTTGAAGAAATAAAGCCTCTTGGTTTTATGTACGCGCAACGTCATAACAATTTACTCAAAGTATACATGGGCGATTATAAGACAGAAGGCCAGGCCATGAAAGTTCTGACAAAAATCAAAGCTAATAACTATCTGAATGCTTTTATCACACGCCGTGATCTGAGCAAAGGTAACAACACTCGTGTCATACAACTAGCCACTAAACCCGCTGGCAAAAACATCAACTGGGAAGAGTATGCCGCTGCCGGTGAGTT
>JBGCDT010000490.1:0-4097 GCA_045105695.1 Saprospiraceae bacterium
TACTTCCAGAACTGTTTTCAGAATAGACATGACTGGCGTAATACCACTACCTCCAGCAAAACCGACGTAATTTTTCTGTTGCTCTTTTTTGATCTCTGTAAAGAACTTTCCCATCGGAGTCATCACATCTAGTTGATCTCCTACCTCTAGCTGTTGATTAGCGAAAGTAGAAAAGCGACCATTGGGTACTTGCTTAATCGCAACACGCAGCTCTCCTGAAAGTGGGCTTACACAAACAGAGTAGTTACGTCTAAGTTCTTCACCATTTATTTCTTTACGAATGGTAAGGTATTGTCCCTGTTTGAAAGCAAAATCTTCTTTGAGGGTTTCCGGCACGTCGAACGCGATGCTTACTGCGTCTGCGGTTTCGCGTCGGATGTCTGTTACAGATAGGGTATGAAACTTAGGCATATGTTACTATTTACAAAAAAAGAACGGTCGTTCGTTCGTTTGCAAATATAGAACGGAAAAAGTTATTTTGCAAGTGCCTTGGATAAGGTTTTTAGAGATGTGTTTAAGTATGGTAAAAATGCAACATAGCTTCTTAAACAATAGTAAAATTAGCAGTTACTAAATTTACCGATTACCAACTAAAAAAGTGCATACCGAACGAATCAGTACGCACTTTTCCCAAAAAGGAAAATCTTTGAAAACTAGAGACTGTGAACGAAACGCATCAACTTGCTCTTAAGGTTTGCACCTTTATTTTTGTGGAAGTTACCTTGCTTTACTAAACGGTCAACCATGCTGATTACCTTTGGTAAGAACTTCTGAGCATCTGCTTTGTCAGTCATTTCACGTAGTTGCTTCATAGCAGTACGAGTAGTCTTTTTGTAGTAGCGATTGTGAAGACGTTTCTTTTCATCTTGACGAGCTCTCTTTTTGGACGATTTATGATTTGCCATATCTAAAAAATATATCTTTGTTTCAAATTAAATTAAGGAGCTTTCGCTCAAATCGACCGCAAATTTAAGGATTTTATCTGAAATTAGAAACTAATTATTACATTTAGTTAAAGTTAACTGTTTTTCGTTCACATTTTATAACTAAAAATGAACGATATTTGTGCGAATTGTTTCACTTATAGCATATTTGAATACCTCCTTAAAAGTTTGAATTAATTCCACTAATTTTATAAACTCATAATCATAAGCGACCTCATGGCTGATTATTCCTACGTTTTTAACGCGCATCCCACATTCATTGAATCCCTTTACAAGAAGTATTTAGAAGATCCTAACTCTGTAGAAGACGGTTGGAGAACCTTCTTTCAAGGATTTGATTTCGCAGCACAAAGCCCAAATGGAACTGACAACGGCAGTTCTAAAAATGGTGCTACTGCAAATGGCTCTGCTGCCACACCTAGTGCCACCAATACTGAAAAAGAATTTGGTGTACAATCCATTATCCACGGATTCAGAGCTAGAGGACATCTTCTTTCTGATACGAACCCTATTCGTAATCGTAGAGATAGATCACCTCACCTCGATCTGGCAGACTACAATCTGGAAGATAGTGATCTCAACAAAGCATTTCTAGCTGGTAAAGAAATCGGCCTTGAGAATGCCACGCTCCAAGAGGTATTGGATCGCCTAAATATGATCTATGCAGGAAGCATCGGTTATGAATATACTTATATTGAAAATAGAGAGCGAAGAATGTGGCTTCGGGATAAAATCGAAAACCGTCCCCTTGGCGCAGACTATGGCCTAAGCATAGACAAGAAGAAACGAATTTTAGAAAAACTAAATGGCGCTGTAGGATTCGAAGAATTCCTACATACCAAGTACATCGGCCAAAAGCGATTTTCTCTCGAAGGAGGTGAAACTGCTATAGCAGCAATGGATGCCATTATCAATAAAGGAAGTGCGGATAAAGTGGAAGAGGTCGTTATCGGAATGGCGCACAGAGGTCGATTGAACGTACTGGCCAACATCATGGGAAAAACTTATGAGCAAATCTTTAATGAATTCGAGGGGACATCCATCCCTGATTTGAGTTTTGGAGATGGCGATGTAAAGTATCACCTTGGTTTTTCCTCTCAAGTAAAAACACCTAGTGGTAAAACAGTTCACTTGAAATTAGCTCCAAACCCTTCTCACTTAGAATCTGTAGATACAGTGGTACAAGGATTCTCGCGTGCAAAGGCAGATATACTATATGGTAGTGATTATGATAAAATCCTTCCTATTCTATTGCATGGAGATGCTGCGGTTGCGGGACAAGGTATCGTATACGAATCTGTTCAGATGAGCAAACTGGAAGGATACTACGTAGGGGGAACGATTCACTTTGTGATTAATAATCAGATCGGATTTACGACTGATTTTGATGATGCGCGTTCTTCTACCTATTGTACAGCTGCTGCTAAATTAGTACAGGCTCCGGTTTTCCATGTCAATGGCGACGATCCGGAAGCTGTAATTTTTGCAGTTGAATTAGCTACGGAGTATCGTCAGAAATTCAACAGCGACGTATTCATAGATATGGTTTGCTACAGGAAGCACGGACACAACGAGGGAGATGATCCTAAGTTTACGCAGCCAGAGATGTACAAATTTATTAAATCGCATGAAAACCCAAGAGAATTATACTCTAGAAAATTAATAGAAAGAGGCGAAGTCGACAAAGAGGTAGCAGAGTCTCTGGAAAAAGATTTTTGGGCGAACCTGCAGGCAAGGCTTGATTCTGTAAAAGAAAAACCATTGCCATATGATTACCAAGCGCCAGAGAAAGCATGGTCTGCGTTGAAAAAAGCTACGACTATAGAAGACTTCCGTACCAGTCCTCCGACAGGCATTACGAAGAAGAACATTAATAAAATTATCGATCACCTGATGACTATTCCTGAAGGATTTAATCCTCTTGGAAAAATCAACAGGTTGATGAAAGGAAAGCAGAAGCTACTGGATGTAAAAAAACTAGACTGGGCGTTAGCCGAGTTATTAGCTTACGCAAGTATATTGTTAGAAAATAAAGACGTTCGAATGAGCGGGCAAGATGTGAAGCGAGGAACATTCTCTCACAGACATGCTGTACTCACCGACGTTAAAACCAATGAGGAGTACAACAGAATAAATTCCATAGAAGAGAAGCAAGGGAAATTCAGGATCTTCAATTCTTTGTTATCAGAGTTTGGTGTGCTTGGTTTTGAATATGGTTATGCGATGGCTTCTCCGAATTCACTAGTCATCTGGGAAGCACAGTTTGGTGATTTCTACAATGGTGCGCAAACCATTGTAGACCAATACATCACAGCTGGTGAATCCAAATGGCAGCGTATGAACGGCCTAGTAATGCTCCTCCCCCACGGCTATGAAGGCCAAGGACCTGAGCACTCTAGTGCGAGATTGGAAAGGTTCCTTCAGCAATGTGCGGAGAATAATATCTCTGTGACAAACATTACAACTCCGGCTAACTTCTTCCATGCGCTCCGTCGTCAGTTGGCAAGGCCATTCAGAAAGCCACTGATTAATATGTCTCCTAAGTCACTGTTGCGTCATCCAGAGTGTGTTTCTGACATCAATGAATTTGATTCTAAGAAAACAAATAAATTTCAGGAGTACTATGATGATCCGGAGATAAAGACAACCGCTCAAGCTAAGAAAATCAAGAGAGCCTTATTCTGTAGTGGAAAAGTATATTACGATTTGCTACAAAGAAAAAGGGAAACTAAGCGAAAGGATGTGGCCATTATTAGGATCGAACAATTGTATCCATTTCCAAAACCACAAGTTGATGGTTTACTAGAAAAATATAAGAAAGCGGAAGCATTTTGGGTACAGGAAGAGCCAAGGAATATGGGGGCCTGGATTTACATGCAGTCTATATATCCTACAGAATTGAAAGCCATTGCGAGAAAGCCAAGTGCATCTCCAGCATCTGGTTTCAAAGGTGTTTCTGATGAGCAACAATTAGACATCATTAATGAATCCTTTGAAAAATAATTCACTCTTCGTCTTTATAAAAAAGCTTCATCTGCCTGTTGGCGGATGAAGCTTTTTCTTTTCCAGATAACATTTTATCATTGTCGATATTCCCTAACAATGCTTTCACATGCTCTATCTAACATACTGTACACGTTTCCAAAACCATCA
>JBGCDT010000491.1:0-7691 GCA_045105695.1 Saprospiraceae bacterium
GGTAAGGTAGATGGGGTAGATAAGGTGGATTAGGTTTCTCTTTATTCGCAGTTAACTACGTTAAAAAGAAACCCCATCTACCTTATCGCCTCATCTACCTTCCTACTTTACTGCAAGCAAAATTCTGCTTCCGCAGTAGACTTCTCTTCGCAATCATGATCTACACAAGCGGATACTTCCAAGTGGAAACAAGTACCAGCTGGGTAGCTACATAAGTCAACTTCTTGCTCGAATGTAATTTTTTGATCGTGACCATGCTCATCGTAATCAATGATTTTATCGTTCACATCTCCTTCAGGATGTAATACAACTTCCACTTCATGATTTTCATCTGATGCCTCAAAGTCAATATGGATGTGTACTTCAGCACAATCTGCCATTGCGATTGTTTCATCGTTTACAGGTTCTTCTATCGTAATAGTAACTGTGTTTTCTGGTTCATCATCTTCATCGTCACCACATCCAACGAATAGAAAACCGGCAGAAAGAAATACGCAGAGATAAAATATTTTGAGATTTTTCATAATAGACATACTTAATTTATTGCTAACACAAAACCAGTAGTGCGTTGAATCGCCTACAAGCTCATGCAGCATGTTGTTAAAAAATGATTTACTTATTTTTTGAGTTAGAGAACGATGTTCCTAGGAATTGTTTTTCAGACTTTTTAAACGGGACTTTGTATAAGCACAGATTATTCTCCCTACTACATTTTTTAGCACTATATCTCGGGACTTAGCCCAACGGATTTTAGTCCATTGTTGAACGAATCCGAGAATGAGTACTCTTTAGATGTAGTAGTACAATGAGTTAGAACCCATGGATACAAAATCCATTTCACTGATTACTTAGTGCATGAATATGCCTATGTATTTTCCATATTAATGAAAACAATTCTTAAGAAACTAAAAGGAATATTTAGAGGAAAGAAGGTGGTCCCCGAAGATAAGATTGTCGGAATTTCTGACTGTAATAGTTTTCGGAGTTACCAAATAGGCGTTCAGTAGAAACTATATTAGGTAGGGGTAAAGCCAGTGTGTAGCTATATAAATCTGTCGGTTGAAAATGAAAAAAACAAACACTACAGGAAAAATGTGCATGATCCTCATCGTGTATGTGTACATCTTCATAAGAACAAGCCTCCTCTTCATGGTGATGTCCAACAAGATGGTGCATACCCTGTAAGATAAAAACCAAACAAACCAAGCTCGCTAAAAAGCAAGCAACAAAAATTCGGTATGTATTATTTTTTATCAATTAATGGACAGATTAATTCTACAAAATGAACACTGAGTTGTTCAATAAAGCGAAGGTAAAAAAAATTGCGTTAATGATTAAAGAATGATATTAAAGAGACAATGTATTGACAAAAAGACAATAAACTAAATTAGGCCTTATTTTCTACTTTAATACCCAGAACGAGTTGGATGATTACTTATTATAACAAACAGTAAAATGCAAAAGGTGTTGACAAGAAGGATAATTACCAGTTCCTCTTTTTTTATTTGAAAAATAGATTTGAAAAAATATCCCTATTATTGAGGAGCGAATTTCCTTGTTATGACAAATAGTACCCTTACCAAAACTACAACAGTCGTTGCTCTAGCTGGCTTCCTCTTCGGCTTCGATACCGTCGTCATCTCTGGTGCAAATTTACCCATCAAAGAACTCTGGCAAACTACTCCTTCTTTTCATGGCACTTTCATCATGTCGATGGCCTTGTGGGGAACAGTAGTTGGAGCCTTATTCGGTGGAGGTCCATGTGATAAATATGGCAGAAAGAAAACCTTGCTTTGGATAGGAGTACTCTATGCTATTTCTGCATTGGGCTCTGCATTCGCACCTGATCCTTACAGTTTTTCTTTTTTCAGATTCATTGGAGGGCTGGGGGTAGGAGCTTCGTCTGTAGCTGCACCAACATATTTATCAGAAGTAGCGCCAGCGAATAAACGGGGAGGAATTGTAGCGCGCTATCAATTTATGATCGTCTTTGGAATCTTCATCGCGTATTTCAGTAATTACTTGTTGAAAGGAATCGGAGGAGCAATAGACTGGCGATTGATGTTGGGAGTCGAAGCCATTCCTGCGATTATATATTGTCTGTTGGTTTTGAAAATTCCGAATAGTCCAAGATGGCTATTACTTCACAAAGGAGCAGAAACCGATGCGAAAAAAATCATGGTAGGCTTAGGCGTAAAAAATATTGAAGCCTCAATAACTGAAATGAAATCTTCTAACGGAGAACATAAAAGCACTAAAGGCTTTTGGAGTGGAAAATACAGCTTCCCAATTACCTTAGCTTTTTTACTGGCCTTTTTCAATCAGTTGTCTGGTATCAACTTCGTACTCTATTATGCTCCTGAAATTTTAGAACGCGCTGGACTTGCGACTAAGGAGTCTCTGCTGAGTTCTATATCTATCGGTGCAGTCAATTTAATATTTACTCTTTTAGGAATGTACCTTATAGATCGAGCAGGTAGAAAACAATTGCTGCTTTTGGGCTCTATTGGTTATATCATAAGTTTGAGTATGGTCGCCTACGCTTTTTATGCAAGCATGAGTGCTACTTTTCTGATTAGTTTTATTCTGCTTTTTGTAGCGGCTCATGCCATAGGACAGGGGGCAGTGATCTGGGTTTATATCTCAGAGATATTTCCTACGAAGGTCAGAGCGATAGGGCAGTCTTTTGGTTCTGGAACACACTGGATTTTTGCAGCACTTATTACTTTGATTACACCCACCTTCTTGGATAAAGAGAATGGAGTCTTTGCAGAAAACCCTTGGCCGATTTTCGCCTTTTTTGCTGGTTTTATGATTTTGCAACTGTTGTTTGTCTTATTCATGATGCCGGAAACGAAGGGGCGGAGCTTGGAGGAATTGGAAGGGGAATTAGTTCGATAGCTTTGTGATGCGGGTCACCCATTATCTCTGCCCATTTCCATACCTTTGTCGAAAAGAACCCGTAGCAGCATGAATCCCAAGCATTTCATTCCTATACTTGATTGGCTCCCCAACTACAACAGCGCCCAATTCAAAGGTGATCTGACCGCTGGCCTCACAGTCGGCGTCATGCTTATTCCTCAGGGCATGGCCTACGCGATGCTTGCTGGAATGCCACCAATCTACGGATTATATGCCGCAATTTTACCTTTAGTTTTATACGCTGTTTTTGGAACTTCTCGTCAGTTGGCCGTTGGCCCAGTAGCGATGATTTCTTTGCTGATTGCAGCGGGAGTAGGAGCTATTGCGGAGCCAGGGTCTGAGGAATTTGTTGGCTTGGCAATTTTATTAGCGATGTTAGTGGGGGCTGTTCAATTACTGATGGGTGTTTTTAAATTGGGCTTTTTAGTCAATTTTTTATCGCACCCTGTAGTAAGTGGTTTTACCTCAGCTGCGGCTATAATTATTGGTTTTAGTCAATTGAAGCATTTGCTAGGAATTAGCATCCCGAATTCTAACAAGGTACTTACAACTATTCAAAATACCATTTCTAACAGTAGTTCTACAAATTTCTATACGCTGGGAATTGGACTCATCGCTATTGTATTAATTCTTTTGATTAAAAAGTTTAAACTAAAATTCCCAGGATCACTAGCTGCTGTTATTTTTGGAATAGTGGTCGTGTGGCTTGCAGGTCTGAATAACGAAGGTGTGAAAATCGTAGGTACAGTTCCTCAGGGTTTGCCTGCTTTTGGATTGCCCAATTTTGAGCTTTCGAAAATCCAATCTTTACTGCCGATTGCGATTACGATTTCGTTCATCAGCTTTATGCAGAGTATGGCGATTGCAAAAGCGATTCATCGGAAGCATGGTAATTATAAACTCAGCCCAAACCAAGAACTCATAGCCTTAGGTATTGCAAATATCGGAGGTTCGATGCTACAAGCTTTTCCAACTACAGGAGGATTCGCTAGGACCGCTGTTAACGATCAGGCAGGAGCCAAAACGGGGATGGCGCTTATCTTTAGCGCTGCTTTAATTGTACTCGCTCTTTTATTTTTGACGCCGCTTTTCTATTATTTGCCTAATGCTATTTTAGCTTCAATTATTATTGTGGCCGTGATTGGATTAGTAGATTATAAAGAGGCCATTCACCTGTGGAATAACTATCGTCCTGACTTTTGGATGCTGGCAGCTACTTTTGTAGGAACATTGTTATTGGGTATTGAGGAAGGTATTTTGATTGGTGTTATTTTGTCTTTAGCAGTTATTGTTTTTCAAACGACTAAGCCACATATTGCTTCTCTGGGTAGAATCCCTGGAAAACCACATTATAAAAATTTAAACCGTTTTAATAATTTAGAAGATCGAAAAGAAATATTAATCGTTCGGTTTGATGCTCGTTTGTATTACGCTAATGTGCGTTACTTCTTGGAGGAAATAGAAATGCTCATTGCTGAAAAGGGCAAAGAATTGAAACTCTTTATATTGGATGCAGACGCTATGAATGGAATGGACAGCACAGGTGTACATACTCTGGAGGAATTGTACAAATTTTGCAAAAGTAAAGACATCGAATTTTATATGGTCGGCGTGAAAGGCCCAGTCAGAGATATTCTGCATCGGACGGGCTGGAGCGAAAAATTAGGGGAAGCCAATTTCTACATCCGAATCCAACATGCCGTAGATTCTTTCGACGGAAAGTCGGTGACTGATTATACCGACTATGCGCTACAAACCAACGAAGAATCAGAATAATCTTTTTGAAACGAATAACTTCTAGAAGTAAAAAGCTTCTTACCTTGAGTTCTCAATTCAAAATGGCTATTGATTATGATTTCTGTCAAAAATCTATACTACACTTATCCCGCAGCAACGGCTCCTACGTTGAAGCAATTAAATTTTGATATTGATAAAGGGGAAATATTTGGTTTCCTAGGTCCCTCAGGCGCAGGGAAAAGTACTTGTCAAAAAATCCTTTACAAAATTATTAATAACTACGACGGCGAAATTTCAATAAAAGGGAAATCCTTAGATGTCTGGGGGAAGGAATATTTTGAGCAAATAGGAGTCGGTTTTGAATTGCCAAATCACTACGGAAAATTAAGTGCTAAAGAAAATTTAGAATTATTTGCAGGTTTTTATAGAAAGGAAAAATTGCGGCCGATTGTTTCTTTATTAGAAATGGTTGGTTTAGAAAAAGACATAAACAAACCCGTTGATTCTTTCTCAAAAGGAATGAAGATGCGACTCAACTTTGTTCGTGCAATTATGCATGATCCCGATATTTTATTTTTTGATGAACCTACGGCCGGTCTAGATCCAGTGAATGGTCATTTGATGAAAAAACATATTCTGGATTTAAAAGCAAAAGGAAAAACCATTTTTATCACTACACATGATATGACGATTGCAGACGAATTATGCGACCGGGTATCTTTTATCGTAGATGGAGAAATAGTGGTTACAGAAGAACCAGAGAAATTAAAAACACAATATGGAAATAATGTTGTAACAGTAGAATTACAAAACGGCAATCGTTCTGATTTCTCTCTGGAAAAACTAGGGGTTAATACTGCTTTTCAGGAGTTTCTCAAGCAAGGGGAAGTTTTGCGAATACACACCCAGGAGGCTACTTTAGAAAAGGTATTTATCGAAGTCACTGGAAAAACCCTGAAAGTATGAAAGCATTACTTCGCTTATTGGGTTGGCAATTTATTATTCTTCACAAGAATAATTTAATAAATATAAGCATTGCCGTTACTGTTTTATATGCGTCTATTTTTTTTCTAATTAAAGACTTACCGAATGTTGATCAGTTTTTAATTCTGTTGATTTATAATGATCCGGCGATTATTGGGTTTTTATTTGTTGGCCTGAGTATTATCATGGAAAAAGATAATAATATACTTCCTGCTTTATTCGTAACTCCAATTAATTATCATGTTTATTTATTGGCTAAGGTGCTGGCCTTGTCTATCATTGGTTGGGTTTGTGCTTCGGGGATGGCGCTGACCTTGTTGGGAACTGATGTCGCTTGGTTGCATTTCTCTGCTGGGGTTTTTGGGACTTGTTTTGTGTTTAGTCTGGTTGGGATTTTTGTGGTGAGTTATACGACGGAGTTTTTGGGTTTTATGCTGCGCTCTATTCCGATACTAGTACTTTTTAGTCTTCCATTTTTGAATTTGTTTGGTGCGACAGACATTGCCATTCTAAAGCTAAGTCCGATACAAGGTGCTTTGAATTTGATTGCTTATTCCTTCGGGAAAACGCAAGGATCGATTTCTTTAGTTTGGAGTTATGGAAATCTTTTGTTCTGGTCACTATTGTTTTATTTTGGGACTTACCGATTATTTGTGAAACGACTAGTACAAAGCTCATAAAATCAATACTTGGTAAATATGAATCAATTAATAACACTTGCACTCACCGATTTCAAACTCATATTCAGAGATCCTTCTTTGCGCATATTCTTGGTATTTCCTCTTTTTATTTTTGCTATTATTTTATTAGGGCTTCCTGCTTTAATAGATTCTTTTAAAGCGGTAGAATCTTTTGTTCCCATCGTTTTAATGGGAGCTACCATACAGACCAGTACAATGTTTGGCTTTATATATTGTATGGTTTTCATTCATGAAAAAGATTTGGAGGTAGCTAAGGTTTATGGCGTTTTGCCTGTGTCTAAAATAGGTTATGTCATATCTCGGTTGGTGATCCCGTTTGTTGTTTCTACAATAATGACTTTTTTGCTTTTAGTTGTTCAGCCATTTTTTAGTTTTGGTTTTTTATCTATGGTTTTATTATCAATTCTCTGCGGTTTATTCTCTCCTGTTTTTGCTTTGTTGGTTAGTGTCTTATCGAAAAATAAAATGGAGGGAATGACTTGGTTTAAATTGGTAAACCTACTGACGACGATTCCATTAGCAGCGTTCTTTGTTGTGAAGTATGATTTTCTTTTTGGGATTGTTCCGACGTATTGGGCGTTTCAGGCTTTAGATGGAATGATAGAGAATAAAGATATTCTGTTGCCTCTTGTAATAGGCTTTTCTTTTGTAATTGTATTGTTAGTATTGTTAATTAGCCGTTTTACAAAAGTGCATTTCGAATAACTATAAAGAAAATTCTATTCTTATTTAATTTCCGGTTACTCTATAGAACTGCAATAGATGCAGGAGGTTGTTCCTTGTAAGTGTTCTGAAAAAAATAATGGAACTTGCTTTTATGAACACTGTTAATTATATTTGCAGTGTTCATGAATTAAAACATCGTTAATTATGGCTGTAAATCCTATACAAGAAAAACGTATTAAACAATACTTTCTGGAAGCGACTAAAGAAATTTTAATTGGAGAAGGGATCTCTGCACTTAGTGTTAGAAATGTAGCTAAAAGGGCCGGTTATTCTTATGCTACTTTGTACAACTACTTCAAAAGTTTATCAGAACTCATATCATTCAGTATTCTGGATTTTCAGAAGGAGTGTGCATTACACATTGAAGAAAAAACAAAAAGAGTAGCTTCTGGAGATCGGAAACTCAAAGCGATTGTTCGGGCCTATGCGGATTACTTTATTCAATATCCGGCTTTGTTTCATTTGTTTTATATTGAAAAACTATCCTCGAATAAGGTGAACCGTTCTGCTGCATTATTCTTAAATGAGCTGTGTCAGTCAGAATTTGATGACAGTATAACTAAAGGCACCTTTACTAAAAAAGAGGTTGATCTGCTTCAGGAGCAACTTCGTATTACCATA
>JBGCDT010000492.1:0-2975 GCA_045105695.1 Saprospiraceae bacterium
CCAAAGAATCTGCTCCAAGGTCGTTAGTGAAAGAAGCTTCAGTAGTTACTTCTGACTCCTCTACGCCTAACTTTTCTACGATAATTTTCGTTACTTTCGATGCGATTTCTGACATTTCAATAAATGTTTTTGGTGAATAACGTTGCAAAGAAAATGCTTTTAGGCCAAACCAAAAAAATATATACTCACTTTTTAGACTAATAGCCTACGTCATATCGGTAAAGTGCTATTTAAAGCCCTTTTTGCTTTCTTTCTCAGACAGCTAAGTTAAAAAAGTACAAGAGTCACCTTGGTGATCAGCCTTTATTGATTTGAACTACAACAAGTCAGCATTAACTTTGATTTAAACTAGCATGTTGTAGAAAACAAAAGCTAATAATATGAAAATTCCATTTCTGCTACCATTGCTATCATTCAACTTCAACATAGCAGTAAACAGGAAAATCAGGCACATTATTCCCTTGATACACCTCACTGAGCTCTAGCTTCACATTCATAGGATCACTTGCATCTCGGATGATTCTTCTTTTATCGCCATTGGCGTAAGTGACAATTACTCGTTTCCTGTTTGTGTTTTTACATTCATCAGGGTTTTCTTCCATTGCCCAAGTATCTTGAGATAGCGTGTCTCCATTGATTATAAAAGACTCTGTTAGTCTCATGACTTCATTTACCTCCAATAGGCCTACATTAAAGTAGTAGGTGCTGTCTTTGTAGTCAACGTTGCTACTTTCACTTTGTACCCTTTTCAGTTTAAAAGTACCTAGCAACTGAGATGAGGTGGGTATGCAGCTGCAGGAATGGAGTAAGGGGCTGATAAGTAACAAGAAAAGAGATGCTTTTTTCATGAAATCTGATTATGATTTTAAAGGTAATACTTCCACTACAATGCTCACAAGCCAAAAATCAATACCTTTTCTGCTTGCTCCTAGGTCATGGTATTGCTTTCTATGGTGTAATCCCACTCACCTTGTAAAGAGGAGTTTAACAATTGCTCTGTTGCAGGAGGGACTCTTGACACCAATGTGCCTTCCTCAGGGAAATTTAATTCTATAATCATAGAAACGGTGTATTTACAATTCGATTCAATAAAATAAGTCATTGACAAACCTTGAGCCTCACTATCATTAATAGAGGCTGTATATCCAAAACCTTCTTGTCCTATCTGCCTTCTTTGAGGTTTACATATTGTCATATCTAGCGACTGTATCTCAGTCAAAACTTCTGCCAGTAAGCCTGAAGTAGATAGAACTTTCCAGATATTGCTTATTTTATCGTATTCGTCGAGAATTCTTAATTTTTCACAGGCAACCATGAAAAAGAACACAGGAAAAACATAGGCTAGCCCTTTTATTATTTCACCATTTTAAAATTTAAACTACTTACTACATAGGATCCAAAAATACCCATAGAGTTGGTAACATTGGAGTCAAAAATCACTGGAGCCTTGAAAAATCGCTCCTCATCTAGCAAAATTTCTAAAGCCGTTTTTGGCTTAGAATAGAAAGTTATCACCTAGCTAAAAAGGTGGTGAATCTAATCTCACCCTTAATATTTTGGAATTTTTTGCAGCCATGACGCCAATTCCATTACTCATATTGGAATAAGCTGAAAAATAAGGTACAAAGGCCCTCTCAATACTGTCAATGTTAATATCAGTCAAATAATCCTTGTAGCTTTTGCTCAAACTCTCAACAATAATTTCAAATTCTCGATAGTTAAAAACACCATTATTATAAAACACAGTTTCAGCACCCAAATATTTTGTTATTTTATTATCAATTGAACAGTTTCTACTGACAATGTATGAATCAAAAATCCCAATTTCGTTACAAGGGTCTGCTACTAATCCATCTCTTTGGGGGTCATAGCTATTGACAGGTACAAACGACTGATTTCTTTTCCCCAGAATTCTAAAGCTTATAAAGTCATAAGTCGGTTCATCTAGATCAGCAAGTATTGTTACCTCCAAAGCCTTAGTATCAAAATTAAGCTTAGAATTAGTTACGACCATTTCTGAAATCACGACACTTTTCAAAGGTTGAGGTATAATTACCACGTCAGACGTTACTTCTTTCCCTTTATCCTTATACGTCAAATGGTACTCGTAACCTACTTTTGGAACTGTTTCAAAGAAATTTTCGCCAGGAAAAACCATTAGCTTTTCGGTAACTTTTCCGTTTTCATAAAGCGTTACTTCAAAATCGTCTATTGTTGGAATAGTTAACTCCGAATAGCCTACTACTGGGTAGGTTTGATCAACATTGATTAACGACGGCCCATTGGCGTCAAGAATGCATGTAACCACAATATCTGAAACAAAATCAGCTTGCTTGAACTCGAAAACGGATTCACAGCTGAAACAAAGAATAGTGATAAATATGGACATCAAGAATTTCATGAGTGCTATTTACTTTTGGAATTGAATAACTTTTTCGAAAAAGAGACATAAGGTAGTATTGTAAATAAATTCACTCCAACTAATTTGGCATTCATTCCTGTAACCGATAAGTCACCAATTGTAGGGTCTTTGAAATTCAAAATTTGCTCATCTTTTACATAAAATGGATTCTTTCTAGCATAAATATTATAAACTCCAAAAGTCCAAGAGCTTCCTTTTGCCATGGCAGATTTGACCGTATATGAAACATCAAGCTTATGAAAACTGGGCATCCTGTAAGCATTCCTATCACTTGCAAGGTATCTCGATCGTCCAAAACCAAAGTCAGAGTCTACTGGTTTAAATAAGGCAATTGGTAAGGTTACGGGGTCTCCAGTCTGAAAAGTAAAGTTGGTAGCTAAACTACGTTTTGTATCAAAATCATAAATAAGGACTGAGGATAAAGAAAATGGCCTATCAAAGTTTGAATTGAACCATCTTCCATTATTAATTTGTTCAAACCTTGTCTTATTTTCACTCAATGTTAATGAGGTCCATCCTGTTATTTTACTGTAATCATATTTCAAAAAGGCTT
>JBGCDT010000493.1:0-7269 GCA_045105695.1 Saprospiraceae bacterium
GAAGTGACTGAAGTATTTTTCATTTAATTCAAAAAGACCTTTATCTTTTAAAACAACTAAATTGCTTAATTCCTTGACAAATAAAGCTTTACCATAAGGGGCTAACCCCATTACTTTATATTCATCTCCATATTTCGGAAAACCTAAAAACTGGGTTAATGCCGTATAGAAAAAGCCTAAGGAGTGCGGATAAGAAACGCTATCTATAACCTCTATCTGACCTCCAGAACCCACTGCGCGCATGGTTGAACTAAAGTCGCCCATTCCATCAATAGATAGCAGAGCAGCATCTTCAAAAGGCGAGACGTAAAAGCCAGAAGCCATATGACTTCGATGGTGCTCTATATGATGAACTTTTGCTTTGGTCTTAGTGCTATCAGCTCCCAACGCTTCCACTAAATCATTCTTAATAGAACGGATATTACCTGAATTGGAAACCCGATCTTTTAAGGTATGAAGTGATCGTAACCGCTGTAAAGTATGACCGATTTTTTTTGTCAGTTTTGCAAATGGTTTTTTAGAAACGGTAATATGGTCAACCTCTGTCAAAGTGATTCCTCCTTCCTGAAGACAAAAACGAATAGCTTCGCTTGGTAAGCCCGCCCAGTGTTTCACTCTTCGGATACGCTCTTCTTCAGTAGCAGCGATCAGCTCGCCATCCCGATACAGGCAAGCGGAGGCATCTCCGTGGTAAGCATTGATTCCGAGAATGTACATTTAATAGATCAGGTTAAGGTTTAGCGGATTCGAGAAACAAAGGAAGTTATTTTTTTGGAATGCTGAAACAATTGATTGTCTTAGTTCACATTAGAACGACCTAAATGTTAAATCTATAAAGCTGCATTTTGTGTATCTTTGCATCTTATAATGAATAAAAATTTGGTTAGAGCCGTTTTATATATTCTATGAAAGTTTCCATTATTACAGCTACTTACAATCGGGTTGATACACTGAAGGACACATTGGAATCTGTCTTGAGTCAGGATTACCCAAATATTGAGCACATCGTTATTGATGGAGGTTCTACAGATGGTACGTTGGAGTTACTTGAAAAATATAAGGGACCAACCTTTAAGGTTAAGTCAGAATCAGATAAAGGCGTTTTTGACGCACTGAATAAAGGGCTTGCTATGGCTACTGGAGACATCGTTGGTTTCTTGCATTCAGATGATTTTTTCGCCAGTAAAAACATTATTTCTCAGGTGGTTGATAATATGACGTCTTACCAGGTTGATGCTGTATTTGGTGATGTATTGTTTGTTGATGCAAAAGATATTTCTAATCGCAAAAGGTATTACTCTTCTCAGGACTTCACCTTGGAGAAATTTTCGGAAACCGATATGCCTGCTCATCCTTCCTTTTTCACAAAACGGAAGTACTACGAGCAATACGGGAACTTCAACACGAGCTACACCATAGCTGCTGATCTAGATTTACTGATTCGCTTTTTATATACTCATCGACTTTCTTACCGCTATATAGATACGCTGATGGTATACATGCGTACAGGAGGTTTGAGCAATGCAACTTTAAAGCAACGATACATTTTGAATAAAGAAGCGATTCAGACTTGTCGGGCAAACGGAATTGAAACAGGATGGTGGAAAGTTGCGCAGAAATTAATGCGAAAGACAAAAGGATATTGGAGCAGTGATCAAGACAGACTAATAAAGAATAAAGTTCTTCGTTCAGTTAAGACAGATAGTATTTCTTTGAGAAAGACCTCTGTTTAGTCGCTAGTGTAAAAAAATAATCAATGCTATGAAAAAGGCTAATATTCTATTTGCAATATTTTTTCTGCTTTTTCATTTCACTTCTGAAAAGGCAGAAGCACTAACCAACGCAACTCCTCCTCCTCCCAATATCTTCCTAAACGAACTCATGGCTGCCAATAACATCTTCCCCGATGAGCATGGCGAAGCAGATGATTGGCTCGAACTCTACAATGCAAACGATACAGAAATAGATCTACAAGGTCTCTACCTCTCCGATGATCCTGATGAATTGACGAAATGGGAAATCGAAGAATCCCTAATTATTCCTGCAAAAGGCTTTGTTCTAATTTGGTTAGATGATCAAATTGACCAAGGAAATAATCATGCTTCTTTCAAATTGAAAAGTGAGGGAGAAGCTGTTTTTCTTACGGAAGTGCAAAATGGTAATAGTATTGTTATTGATCATATAATCTTTCCGAGCTTAGCGCAAAACCACAGCTATGGACGGTCTTCAGATGGAGAAACGCCTTGGGGTATTTTTGCAGAAGCTACCCCCTTGACGAGCAATGAGGATGGCGAACAAACTTTTGATGCGACCTTGTCTTTTTCTAAGTCTGATGGAAATTACGATAATCCTTTTGAACTTAGCATAAGTTGCTCAGACCCTGGAGCAGAAGTTCGATGGACGACTGATGGACAGACTCCGACAGTAAATTCTGAGTTGTACACGAGCCCGATTACAGTTTCAGAAACAAGCTATTTCAGGGTAAAAGCTTTTAATTCAGAGAATGAATCTTCTGCAACTTTTGATGCTTTTTATTTAATAAATGAAGGTCATGAGTTACCCGTAATGCAAATAGCAACTGACTCTGAGCTGTTGTTTAGTGATGAAGAAGGAATCTATGTCAGTGGGACGAATGGAAAACTAACGCACTGCTCCCCTACTCCTCACAACTGGAACCAGAACTGGGAAATACCAGCAACTATCCGTTTTTTAGACAGGAGAGATTCCTTAGCTTTTTCTGCCAATGCAGGGGTGAAAATAGGTGGTGGCTGTTCCAGAGGCCAGAGTATGAAACCGCTTAATATCTTCTTTAGAAAAAATACTTATGGAGTGGATGCGGTTGAATATCCTTTGTTTGAGGGTTTAGAAGTGGATCGATTCGAGCGTTTTAAACTAAGGGCCAGTGGTACTGATTTTCCGTTTACTAGAATTCGAGATGCAGCAATTCAAAGTATATTATTCAATCAACTGGACATTGATCAGATGGCTTATCGGCCGGTTGTGCTTTATCTGAACGGTGAATACTGGGGCTTTTACGGCCTTCGGGAGTTCTTTAGTAAGCATCATGTAGCTGCACATCATGGAGTGGATGAAGACAATATTGACATGATAAAAATTCCATACAGTGCCTACAGAGAATTGAAGGAAGGAGACTTTGAAGCCTGGGATGAGTTGACTGAATTTTTTCATAACAATGACTTTACAAAAGAGGAAACCTATCAGCAAGTACTTGAGAAGATAGATGTCAATGAATACATTAATTATCATATTGCTCAGATTTATATTGCTAATTTCGACTGGCCGGAAAACAACATGACCGTTTGGCGAGATAGAAATAATGGTAAGTGGCGGTGGATGCTTTATGATTTGGATTGGAGTTCTAATTTTGAAATTGTTTATCCTGCAACTCCCGATTTCAATGCACTTGATCATGCGACTACAACTCTAGGAGATGGTTGGCCGACTAATGCAGAGAGCACTTTGTTTTTGCGAAAGCTATTGCAAAACAGAATATTTCGAGAGGAGTTTGTCCAGCGAAGTTGTACCATTGCTCAGATAATTTTCTCTCCTGATCGTACCACACACTTTATTGACAGTCTTGCCAATGAGGTTAGTTCCGAGATGCCTCGCGTTCTTGAACAGTTTAATAATTTATCAGATAATTGGACCTCTACGGGGGATAATCCTATGGGTGGAAGTTTGGCGACATGGGATACGCATCTTAAAAAGTTTAAATCATTTTTTGAAGAACGCTTAGATTATTTTTTACTGCATGCAGAAGAACATTTTGAATACAAAGGTCTCTTTGAACTGAATCTGAATTTTGATGAGACCAGTAATGGACATATTGTTTTACATGAAAATGAAATGACTGTTCCATATAATCACAGGGGGCAATATTTTAAAAATGTTTCTATGGCGGTGAAAGCAGTACCAGATGAAGGTTATTATTTTTTACGATGGTTAGAGACTGGAGATACTACTGCTCAATTGAATTTAATATCAGATGCGCCTATTACACTCACTCCCCTATTCTTAGAAAACGGAACGGTTGAACAGCCAGCAGAAGGTGCACCATTCCTCAATGTATTCCCGAATCCGACTGATTATTTATTGACACTAAGTTTTGCAGATGTCAAAAGCGACGTGTTTGAGGTATCTGTTTATAATACCTTGGGGCAATCAGTTTTTCAGGAAACATTTAACTCTGCTGTTTTCACTCAGGATCGAACTATAGCTGTGGGAGATTGGGCTAGCGGAGTTTATTTTTTGAAGACTAAAATTGGAGGTGAGGAAGTATCAACTTCGTTTTTGGTGTATTGAGATAATTAGAAGAATGGAAACCAACCCTATTCACATCAAGTTTTCTAATCGACAAAATCCCAAGGCGGGTTTTGACATCATTAAGATAGAAGAGATTTTCTCCAGGGATGATATTAACCATTCTCCTTCACAGTTGCATATTGTGGAATTCTACATTATCCTCTTGATTGAAGACGGAGTTGGAAAACATACTATTGATTTTACGGATTACAGATTAAAGAAAGGAACGTTGTTGACGATAAGAAAAGATCAAATACATCGGTTTCATAACAATAGTTCTACAAAAGGAATTTTGCTACTCTTTACAGATGAGTTCTTAGTTAGTTACCTAGAGAAAGTAGAAGCTTTAAAATCTATGCAACTATTTAATGAATTGATTGGATTCCCAAAAATACAGTTATCGGCAAAAGAGTTGCTAGAAATAAGTGAAATAGTAAAACGTTTACGAGAAGAGTACTTTGATGTAAATGATTTCTATTCTCTGAGTATTATTCGCAGTGAACTTCAAATTCTTATAGCTAAGTTGTTCAGAGTAAAAGCGGACAAAAAGCAAATAATCAGCAATCGAAAGTACCTAAATGAATTTGTAGCATTTCAAAAGCTTGTAGAGCAAAATGTTGTAAAACACACAAAAGTAAAGGAATACGCTCAGATGATGGGCTATAGCACAAAGACCTTAAATGCAATAACCAATACTATTCTAAATAAATCTGCCAAGACCTTTATTGATGAAATTTGTACGAAGCAGATCAAACGCCTTCTCATAAATACGACCTTACCAATCAAGGAAATTGCCTATGCTTCTGGTTTTGAAGAAACTACCAATTTTTATAAATACTTCAAAAGACAAACTCAGCTTACTCCAGAGCAATTTCGTCAGCAATCTAGTTAGTTCCCGTTTTTACAGTCTTTAGGCTTTTTCTTATAGCCATCTGATTGACAAAGTGATTCATCTTTGCAGTACAATTTTTAATCAAATTATACAAGATGAAATCATTCACATTTTTTGGTTTGTTTGTAGCTGCACTTGCAATCGTCAGTTGTAATTCAAACAAAGACACTATTTCAAAATCTAAAAAAGACACTAAAATGGAATTAACGAACAAACAAAAAGCCGTTGCACTTATTGAGAGTCTAGAAACAGGAGCCCATGAACCCGTTTCATACATTAATCCGAATAAATATGTTCAACACAATCTAGCGGTCGGAGATGGCTTAGAGGGATTTGGAAAAGTAATAGCTAATGCACCAGAAGGTGGTTTTAAAGCAAAAGTTGTTAGAGCTATTCAGGATGATGACTATGTAATTCTACATACCAAATATGATTTTTTTGGACCTAAAGCGGGTTTTGATATCTTCCGTTTTGAGAATGGCAAGATCGTAGAACACTGGGATAATCTTTCCGAAATAACTCCTCCTAACCCAAGCGGAAGAACACAACTGGACGGAGCTACTAAAATTGATGATCAAAATAAAACAGAGGATAATAAGAAACTAGTTGAAAATTTTGTTGATGATGTTTTGGTAAATGGAAAGGCTGATAAGATCACGGATTATGTTAGTACTGAAAAGTACATTCAGCATAACTCAGCTATTGCAGATGGATTAGATGGACTTGGAGTAGCACTGAAGTATTTTGCGGAAAATAGTTTATTGCTACAGTACGACAAAGTGCATAAAGTACTCGGTGAAGGAAATTTTGTTCTGACAGTTAGTGAAGGCAAATTTGGTAAAGGAGACCATGTGGCTTACTATGATTTGTTTAGAATAGAGGCTGGAAAGATTGTAGAGCATTGGGATGTAATTCAGAATATTCCTCCAAGATCGGAGTGGAAAAATGAGAACGGAAAGTTCTAGCTAAGCAACAACGAAAAATTAACTTCAGAATCTGCCTTGAAAAGTACTGACCGTAAGGACCAGAGGGAGAGCAGGTTAGGACTTTTTAAGGAGCGTAAAGATTCTGAGAGTATTTTTTGTGTAATACTAAAAAAAGTAGTCATCCGATTCATTCGTGATGGCTACTTTTTTATAACTATGACCGCAAATTACTTATCACTCAAGTTAAATCCACAATTAGGGCAGCAATCTATTTTCTTTGACTTTCTCCTAGGCTTACTTTGAACTTTATCGATAAATCCAGAACTAAGAATTCCAGTTGGTAAAGCCACTAGTCCAATTCCCAACATAGCAATGATACCACTAAGTAGTTTACCCCATCCAGTTACTGGATATACATCTCCATAACCAATAGTCGTGAGCGTAGCTATTGACCACCAAAAGGTTTCGACAATATTTGGAAACTTATCAGGTTGTACATCGTGCTCTACATTATACATCAGTGCGGAAGACATGAGAATGAGAATTGCTGTTACCAGAAAAGTAATCCCAAGATCATAACTCTTCTCTTTAAAAACATCGATGACTAGTTTCAAAGATTGATTATATCGACTTAGTTTCAGAATTCTTAGCAAACGAACTACTCTTAAGATTCGAACGAACCGCAAATCGAACTTAAAAAAGAACGGCAGATAAAATGGTAAAATCGCGAGCAAATCAATAACTCCAAAAGTGGAAAAGATAAATTTCTTTCTGGCTTTGGCCTGCGTTAGTTCTGGATATCTCAAATCCGCTGTCCAAATTCGGAGAAGATATTCCATAGTGAAAACGATGACCGTTATTACTTCAAAGAATTCAAAATGCCTATGGTACTGTTGGTTGATGTCCTCATAGGACTCCAGAATAATTTGAATTGTGCTCAGTATAATTAAGCTGATGATGAAGAGCTTGATGGCTTTATTGGCAGGGTGTTTTTCTTTTTTACTTTCGTTTATGAGGTGGTGGATTTTTTGTTTTAGGGGCATGGGGTGATAGGTTTTTAGATTGGCTTCAGGTATGAAAGAAGTTGATCGAACTGAAAGTCCCTTTTATATTCCCTCATATTGTGTA
>JBGCDT010000494.1:0-3414 GCA_045105695.1 Saprospiraceae bacterium
GACCCGAAGGTTGAGCGAAGAGGATGACAGGCGACCTTCCTTTTTTAATCCTGCTAAAAACCCTTTAATCTCGTGGATGGTACAATCTTCGGGAAGCTTGCCAAGGACTAACATCAGATGGCGAACACCGCGGATATAATTAGTGCGGGTAGCTACAGCATTGTTGACCAATGCCATGTGGTTCTCCATGTTCTTCAGTGCCTGATCGAAGTGCAGCTTACCGGTGCTGCGAAATTTTTTTACTCATAATAAGTTTGATTTTAATGATTAAAGAATCATGGAATTTACGATCTTTAGGGGTAATCAAACTGGAACAGGGGCTTTTAATTTGCGGATGAAGGGAGAGTTGCGACGGTAGGAGCTTTGTTCAACACCAGATATACGGCTATAGCTACGGTGGTGGTCTAGTGGTTAGTGGGCATCACTACATCGCATATCTAATCGTTCTGTGACATTAAAAAAATCAACGATTCCGTAGAAAAAAAGAAAACCTATCGTTAGAAATAACGAGAATAAAATAATCATAGGAAACAGAAAATTAAACAGTTCTTATTTCCCAACGGGCAACTAAACTTCTAACGAGACCACTTGAGCTTGCAATCAAAATTAACGTAAAAGAGTAGAAAAATATACAGTAGTCCTAAGGAATTCTGGAGGTTCCAGCTACTATATCGTGCTTACAAAGATGCTCTATTGGAGTGGCCATCTATCATAAAACCCACAGGACTATTCGGCCACCGACTGTAGTGTACATACCAAATCAAAATAATGAGTGGCCTCTCCTATCATATCTCCCAACGCGCAATAATGGTGGCAAGAGATCAAGGAATTATTCAATATTTAGGTAAGCATTCAGTTTTGATGTTCTATTGAATTCTAGAGTCGCCACTACTACGCATGCACCCACGTTGGGCATCATTATTAACGAATGAGTGTGATATCACCAGAGAGGATTAAATATTCCTCATTGTACAATTTCAATTGAATAATATATATGTATACCCCAGGTTCGGCAGATTTGCCATTTGTTATTCCATTCCAAAATTGAATGCTGCCCGGTTCCTGATTTAATGCTTCAAACATCAAGCCTCCCCACCTATTAAAAACCTGAATTTTCATTATAGAAATGACAAGATCTTTTGGATGAAAAAAGAAATCGAATTTATCGTTTATACCGTCATCATTAGGACTGAAAGCATTCGGGATATATATGTTATCTCGAATATTGTCTACCATTAAAGGGTTTAAAAGTTCGACATCAGCAATTGCAGCGCAATTGTTATCATCGATTGCGGTGACAGAATAAACACCAGGTTCCAAATCAGAAATTAATGGCTCTGAAAATCCATTGTTCCACTCATATTGATAAGGTAAGGTACCTCCTCCAGAAAAGACCTCAATAATGCCGCCTTGACTTAAAGTTGGCTGCGAGGCAGATAGTTCTAATAAGAATGGGGCTGGCTGACTAAGAGTTGTTGCAAAACTCTCGGAACAATCGTTAGCATTCGTAACCGTAACGGAATAATTTCCTGCCCCTAGATTTGTAAGTTCTGAATCTTCACTGCCCGTATTCCAGACAAATTCATAGAGGGGGTTAGGGTCATCAATGACAGCCTCAATTGAACCTGAATCTTCACCAAAGCAGAGAGGTGGATTGTTAAAAAATTCCAGCAGTATTTCATTTGATTCAGCTAAAGTGGTTATGGAACTACCAAAACAGCCCTTAGCATCAGTAACCGTAACGGAATAATTTCCTGCCCCTAGATTTGTAAGTTCTGAATCTTCACTGCCCGTATTCCAAACAAATTGAAAGGGGGTATTAGGACTATCAACAACAGACTCAATTGAACCCGTGTTTTCACCGAAACAAAGAGGATCGGTAGTAATTAAATCGATATCAAGAATCTCTAAATTGGCCTCTTCCAGAGTTACAGCAGCGGATACTGCACATGCTCCATCAGTATAAATAGCTCTAACCTGATATTCCCCTGGGATATACGGATCTATCGTCCATGGATTATCGGTAGCTCCGGGTATTGCTATCTCATCCAAATACCATTGATACTGTACAGCAGTATCTGGACTCGCAGTAAGTACATTACCACTTATACAATCTCCAGCCAAGTCTATCATGATTTCAGGCAACGGAGGAGTTAGGTCACAATCACTACCTGCAAAGTCGCCCGCAATTTCAATATCATCTATATACGAATATACTATTTCCCCTTGACAACCGTAACTAAAGAATAGCGCTCCATAATCAGCATTAGCTGTGAAGGTACCCGTCAAAAATTCCCATTCCTCAAGATTGCCTGTCGGACTAATAGAGATCAATTCCGTCCAATCAAAACCCGAAGAACAAATATCCATGAAATCATAATCGTAATCAGCAGGTCCACTATTGAGATTATTACAGTTTGCCCTGCCATAAAGTACAAATTCTACTGAAGAAATGTCAATAACATTGAACGCTGCTCCATAGAAACTTATAGTGTATGATTGTCCTTCTATGAGGGTGCAATTATCTAAACAATGGACTAGCCCTTCATCATTGGTCATTCCAAAAGATCCTTCTCCAGAAGGTATTGGGAGTGGTACTTGAGGAAAAGGAAAACTACCTAAATAGCCACAAGTATTCACAGCCTGGGGTGTACCCGCCGGCCGCCATTCAGTAATAAGATCCAAATACCCTCCAAAGCCAGTTGGGCAAGAGGAATAATTCTCAAAATCTTCCGATAAGAAACCAAAGGAAGTAGGTAAACACTCACATTCAGAGTCCTCTAAGTCAATATCAAGATCACCATCATCATCAATCCCATTGTCACAAATTTCTTGAGAATAGAGAAAATTGCCTGTAAAAACAAAAAGTAATAATAAGTAAGGTATTTTCATGAAATTTATTTCTTTTTTAATCCTCTAGTTAAAACAACCTCGTTGTATAATTACAACCATTCTATATCACATATGCTTAAATAATAAAAAGGTTGCCTAGCACTTACTTTTTCTGTTCAGGGCTTTTAGAATAAGTAAAACGATTAATTGTAGGAAGCTATTCTTGAATATGGATTGTAAAGATCTTAAATGATATAATGGAATGGCCTCTCCTGCCGTATCTGCAAACGCTCAACATTATGGTGAGAAAGAAAAATTAATCTAATAAATTAATGGTTCGTAGAAGAAGTGTTAAAATAAATGTAATTTAGTGAAGAAAAAAGGAACGCAAATATTGTAGTGGTTTGTAGTGAGATGGTGAAAATAAAACTCCGTTTGGGAAAAGTCGAGTAGGTAAAGGGGAATCTCACCCCTAAACCTCTCACAGAACCGTACGTGAACCTCTCAGTTCATACGGCTCTTCGTAGTCAAATCCATTGGGTAAATCCATGTTGCCAATGTGGGAAGATGTAACGATAATTT
>JBGCDT010000495.1:0-2988 GCA_045105695.1 Saprospiraceae bacterium
ATGTTGTCGAAAAAAGAAGCATTATCACTTGAACCTTTACTGAATGAAGGCAATTTGAAAGGTGGTGGATATTATGCGGAATACCGAACGGATGATGCTCGTCTTACCATAGAGCTAATCAAAACGGCTCAGAAGCATTCTGCACTTGCGCTCAACTATTGCGAAGGGACTCGATTCATTTATCAAGATGATAAACTAGAAGCTGTAGAATGTAAAGATGTTCTGACAGGTACTTCATTTCAGGTGAAAGCAACCCAAGTTGTTTCTGCTGGAGGTGCGTGGGTAGACCAAATCAGGACCAAGGATAATTCAATGAATAACAAAAGGTTGCACCACACCAAAGGTGTTCATCTGGTTTTTCCTCATGATAAATTTCCATTGAAACAGTCGGTCTATTTCGACGTGCCGGATGGACGAATGATCTTTGCGATTCCAAGAGGTCGGGCGACTTATGTGGGGACGACCGATACGACTTATCATGGTTCACTCAATAAAGTCCTGGTTACTCAAGCGGATGTGGGTTACATTCTAAACGCTATTCAACATGCTTTTCCAGCCGTGAAACTGAGCGCAGAAGATGTAGAATCCAGTTGGGCAGGATTAAGACCTTTGATACATGAAGATGGAAAATCGCCATCGGAGCTTTCTCGAAAAGATGAAATTTTTGAATCTGATACAGGACTGATATCTATAGCTGGAGGGAAACTAACGGGTTATCGTAAGATGGCAGAACGAGTAGTGGATTTAGTAACAGAAAAACTAAAAGGGGATTTCAAAGAATGTAATACCTCAGCGATAACATTGTCTGAAGATGCTTTAGCAAATACTGAAATTGTAAATGAATACATTAAGGAGCTGTCTGGGAAAATGGAAAGTCTTGGTTTGAGTTCGTATCATGCCTGGTATCTAACGACCACTTATGGAAAATCATCGGAGATCATTCTGGCTCATTTTTCTACTTTTGAAGATGCTCCTGAAGTTGCGCTTGCAAGAGCAGAATTATGGTATGCCGTTCATTATGAAATGGCACATCGCTTAGAGGATTTCTTTGTTCGTAGAACGGGGCAGTTGTATTTTGATATTGAAAATATAGCGGAGGTACGGAAAGCTGTGGCGATTGATTTGCAACAATATTTGAAATGGGATGAGGCATTTTTAGCAGAAGAACAAAAGAGATTGAGCGAATTAATTCACGATGCAACTCATTTCTATGAAGAAGAAAAAACAAAAAGCTAAGCGAATTTATTTCACCTCAAAAGTGCTAATAGTTACTACATTTTCTGAAAAGAAATAATTTACTTTTTATCCCTTTGCGTCGTTGCGGTAAAAACCATAATTGGTGTTCAGCTAATTCCTAAGCAGTTCGAATAATTCTTAAATAACTTCAACCTTTTTTCAATGTCAAAAAAATACATAGTTGCATTAGACCAAGGAACCTCCAGTTCACGTGCGTTACTGATTGATGAAAAAGGAAAAATAGGCGGAATCGAACAAAAAGAATTTACTCAGATTTTTCCAAAACCAGGATGGGTTGAACACAACCCACTCGAAATCTGGGAATCTCAATGGGAAGTTTTTCAACAGCTTTTAAAAAATAATAATCTAAAAGCGACCGATATAATTTCTATCGGAATTACCAACCAAAGAGAAACGACTGTGGTCTGGGATAAAGAAACCGGGAAGCCCGTTTACAACGCCATCGTTTGGCAAGATCGCAGAACAGCTCCACTTTGCGAAAGGATGACCAAAGAAGGAATGACCGACTACGTTCGTAAAAACACTGGTCTGGTAATCGATTCCTATTTCTCAGGTACTAAAATAAATTGGATATTAAATCACCTTCCCGAGTTGCGTCAAAAAGCAGCGGACGGAAAAATTCTATTTGGAACCATAGACACTTGGTTGATTTGGAAACTGACAAATGGAAAAGCCCACGTTACTGATTATACGAATGCTTCCAGAACGCTGATCTACAATATTAAATCGCTGGAATGGGATAGAAAAATGTTAGACTACTTAGATATTCCGATGGCGATGTTGCCAAAAGTACAAGCCTCTTCATCCCACTTCGGAGATTTAGAACTAGACGGACAACGCATCCCAATTCAGGGTGTGGCCGGTGATCAGCAAGCGGCTCTTTTCGGACAAGCATGCTTTGAACCAGGCATGGCAAAAAACACTTACGGCACCGGTTGTTTCTTATTATTAAATACAGGCAATGAAATTAAATTTTCAGAAAATGGACTGTTGACGACGCTTTGTTGTAGCATCGACTCAGATGTTTCCTACGCATTGGAAGGCAGTGTATTCATCGCAGGAGCGGCGATTCAGTGGCTTCGGGATGGTTTGAAAATCATTAAAAGTGCTGAGGATTCTGAAGCCTTGGCTAGAGCAGTTGCGGGGGAAGATGAGGTCGTGGTCGTCCCTGCATTCACAGGGCTGGGAGCACCTTATTGGGACATGTATGCACGGGGAGCCATCTTCGGTTTGACATTAGGAACAAAGCAGGAGCACATTGTAAAAGCGACTTTGGAGTCCTTGGCTTTTCAGACCAGGGATGTGTTGGATGCAATGGCAGAGGATGCAGATCTGAAACTAGATTCCCTTAAAGTAGATGGCGGCGCTTGTACCAATGATTTCTTAATGCAGTTTCAAGCGGACCTATTAAACGTGCCTGTCGAGCGCCCGAAGGTGATCGAGACGACGGCTATGGGCGCGGCTTATTTGGCAGGGCTTGGGTCTGGGGTTTGGACGGTTAATGACATTTTGGGTTTTCGGGAGGTGGATCGGATTTTTGATGCTGAGATGGGGGAGGAGCGGCGTGAGGAGTTGTATGGAAATTGGCGAAAGGGAGTTGAACGGACGATGGGGTGGAAGAGGGAAAGAGAATAATTCATAAAGCGATCTTCCTCCTTAATGTAGGTTAATAAATGCTTAGTTACAATTAGTCTCTATTATCTCAGAAATAATTATCTCCATATTTGATTC
>JBGCDT010000496.1:0-5272 GCA_045105695.1 Saprospiraceae bacterium
TTCGTCAGGATTTGAAGAAGAATAACAAAAGACATCCAGTAAGATATGTAAATGGCTACTGGAGAATGGCTTATGGTGCCATTCATGGTTTGCCTACTTCCAAGGCTGATATTGAAAAACTACAAATTGGTATCTTTCCAGAAGACGGAAATCCTAATGAAGAAGTATTGTTAGAAACCGTAAAAGTTGAAAAAGTATTACTGAAAGAATCTGTATTGAAATTTAAGGAATCAGATTCTAACAAGACATTTACAAGTGAACTATTAAATTTCCCAGGCGCGATGGTCATCGGTATCAAAGGTAGCGCTACCAACCTCAAAAAGTTTGATAAACACTATCAGAAAAAACCTTCTGCCTTTTTATTGTTGGATAAAAATGCAACAGAGACAAAGTATTATCTGGAAGTAAAAAAAGATCAATTGCTGGTCAAATATCGCTCAAACGATACACTGCTTCACGGAGCTGATGGACTGAAAGAAGCATCTGTAAATTACATCACAGAAACGCTGGAACAAATAGAAAGCTGGGAGCGATTAAATAATTTACAAAATGAAAAATCGAAAATTAAAAAAGCACTGGAAATCATTTTTGTAGATGAATCAGACGAAGAGAATCCGGTAGAAACCAAGGACTCGATTGTGACTTTTGATTATCCAAAAAAAGGGGAAGACAAAGATGAGGACGGTGATTTAATTAATTTGTACTATACCATAAAAGCTAGGAATACGAGTAGTAAAAAGTTGTACGTTGCGCTACTACATCTGAATGCCAGCTTTGGAATAAATACCTTTTTTCCATGTGGTGAGTTCCCTCCAAATTCAGAAGTGATCACATTAGATAATGAACATGGTCTGCACATCGAAAACGAAAACTGGAATGAAGTCACCGATGTTTTTAAAATCATTGTGAGCACTGCGCCTTTTGATGATTACCAATTTCAGCAGGAAGCTTTTGAGCGAGGGGTCATTGAAAAATCTCCCGGAGGTAAATCAACCCGAGGAGTCAGCAGTCGTAAAAAATCAGAAACCGACTGGTGTACGCACAGCATCACCGTGAACACCATTCGCAAAGGACAAACGATTTCTAACAATGACATTACATTTAAAAAAGAGAAGATAAAAATTAAAGCGCATTCTTCGTTTACAGCTGATGTGGCTTTTGCTCCAGCGAAATCAGGGACGCGTTCTGTGCATCCGATAGCAGCATTATCTGATATTTTTAATGACGAAGATTATGGGCTTCTGAATTTGTCAAATGAAAAATCAAGATCCGTTCAGGACAAAACTATTATTGAGCTTAGCGGAATAACGAATGATAAGGCATTGAAAAAGAACCCTTTAGAGATTGAAGTGAATCAGAAGCTGTCTGAAGACGAACATCTGATGCCCGTAAGTTTCGACGGAGAATTTATCATTCCTTTCGGTCAGGTCTCTAAAAAAGAGGATGGAACTTCTACCATCAAGATTGACAAACTACCTACGTCCAAAGATGTCAATCGGAAAAGAAGTCTCACAAGAGCTGCCTGGTTTTGCCTCCTCAAAGTAACGGGTTTCCGTAACAAGGCCTTCCGCCTTCGAGTTGCTCAAATGAATCGAAAAAACAAACTGGTTCGTAATCGAGCAGGTATTAATTCTAAAGTCGCTTCCGCTAAAAAAATCTTGATTATCATTCATGGTATTATCGGAGAGACGAATTGTGTGGCAGAGAATTTATTATTTCTAGTAGATAAAGACGATGATAAAAAGTACGACCTCATGCTCACTTACGATTATGAAAATCTAAATGAGCCGATTGAAAAAATTGCCGAAGAGTTTAATAAGCGACTAGAAGAACTAGATCTCAAACCTGGCCAAAAGCAAATTGACATTGTCGCTCATTCCATGGGAGGCTTGGTCAGTCGCTACATGATCGAACACATACGAAAAGGAGATGGACTCATCAATAGACTCATCATGCTGGGCACACCAAATGGAGGTTCGCCTTTCGGAAGTATTCCAGAATACCTGAGTATTTTGCATAAACTGACTGCAACCGCAATTAACTTTAGTAAACCATTTTTGAAGTCAGCGGTATCGCATCTACAAGCGCTGGAAAAATTCACTAGTTTTTTCAAAGATGGAAAATTATTGTTAGTGACTTTAGATCAGATGAACCCAGATTCGAAATTTGTAAAAGCATTGTTTAAAAATAAAAAGCCGAATACAAAATACTACATCATCGCCGGAGACATCACCGCTTACAAGTCAACTGCCGATGCTCGATTCGCTCGCTTTGCAGAAAAAGTATTACTGAAAATTGGCGATGGTATGAATCAGGATTTACCAAATGACATCGCTGTTTCTGTAGATCAAATTTTGGATGTGCCGCCAAAATTCAAAGCAAAGAAGTATACAACAGTAGGACATCATCTGAATTATTTTCATTACGATGTGGAAGGGATGGAAGTGCTGGTGCGGATACTTATGGAGGATTGATTCTGAGGGGTTTTAAGAGGAACACAGATGACACTGATTTTTTGGATTTTCACAGATTATTAAAGAATCCGTGAAAATCCGTGTCATCCCCAAAATCCGCGTTCCTCTTCTAAGATCCCAAGTCAAAAATCCGTATCATTGCACCAAGTAAAAAGCAACGACCAATGGACTTCAAAA
The DNA here is from genome assembly GCA_045105695.1 of Saprospiraceae bacterium. Classification (GTDB taxonomy): domain Bacteria; phylum Bacteroidota; class Bacteroidia; order Chitinophagales; family Saprospiraceae; genus CALGLS01. The sequence continues at coordinate 2,652 of JBGCDT010000496.1, forward strand.
CCATCCTTTCCGATCTCAAAAAGAAAGACTTCAAGCCCGTTTATTTCCTACACGGAGATGAACCCTATTATATAGATCAGATCTCAGATTACATTGAAAGTAAAGCATTGACAGAGGCGGAACAATCTTTCAATCAAACAGTTTTTTACGGAAAGGAAGCTGAACCCAAAACGGTTATTGATACTTGCTCCAGATACCCCATGATGGCTCAGCATCAAGTCGTTATGATAAAAGAGGCGCAGGAAATGAAGCGTTTGGTAGATTTAGAATTGTACATTAATAAACCAGTGCCTTCAACGATTTTAGTCGTTTGCTTTAAGCATAAAAAGTTTGACGGACGGACGAAATTTGCTAAAGCGATAAAAGCTAATGCGCTGGTTTTTGAATCTAAAAAGCTATACGACAACCAAGTCCCCGATTGGATAAAGAACTACCTCAAACAACGCAAGCTCACCATAGAACCACAGGCCAATGAACTGATCGCCGAGTACCTAGGTTCCAATCTTTCCAAAGTCGCCAACGAGCTTGACAAGATGATTATCAACTTGCCAAAAGGCGCAAACGTAACGCCCAAGCACGTTCAAGACAACATCGGTATCAGCAAAGATTACAATGTTTTTGAATTACAAAATGCACTGGGGACGCGCAACATTGCCAAGGCCAATCGCATCATCAATTACTTTATAGCCAACGAAAAAAAGAACCCGCTGGTCGTAGTGATCGCTACCTTATATGGTTATTTTAGTAAAATTTATCAAGCGCATTTTCTGCAAGGTTTGTCTGACAATGAAATGGCTTCGGCCTTGGGAACCAGATCATTTTTTGTAAAAGATTATAAGGCTGCCCGCAAGATGTATTCCTTGGGGAAAACGGAATCTGTAATTTCGATTTTGTCAGAATATGATTTGAAATCGAAAGGAGTGGACAATCCGAGTACGCCGCCTTCGGAGTTGCTCAGGGAAATGGTTTGGCGGATTTTGCATTAGGGAGGGAGGCAATGATTGAATGGTGCGCAAAGCCACTACTTAGAATTTCCAATCAGATGAGCTCAAAAACACAACCCACCAAAAACAGAATCACCGGTATCGATGCACTCCGCGGCTTTGCACTTTTCGGAATTCTAATAGTAAATATTTTTGTTTTTAATGCGCCTTATGGTCACTATGGGACTTTCTATTTAGCTTTTGATGAAGTACAGGTAGGAGTAGTGCTGCACATGTTTTTTTTCTTCGCAGGACGGTTCATGTTCATCTTTGCATTTCTATTTGGCTACGGCTGTTGTATGCAGTATGAAAAGTATACAGATCATTATGCCTTTCGGAAATTCTGGTGGCGAAGGATGTTTTGGCTCGCTATCTTTGGAGTCGTGCACATCTTGTTATTTTCTTATGGCGATATACTCCTTCCGTATGCTTTGTTGGGAATGACTTTGCCTTTTGTCTTGCGATTGAGAAATAGGACGCTGATTGTTTTGTTTTTAATCGTTTACCTCATCCCTGTTTATGAGTTTGTTTTAAGACAGCATTTCAATTTCCCATCTATTTTTACGGAACCCGTTTACGAATTAGAAAAAGAAATTTCTATCGGGGCAGAGGGAAGTTTTTGGGAGTTGTTTCAATTACGACTCAAGCAGTATTTAGCTTTGCAAAGCGAAAAAGTCATCATGTATATTCCAAAAGAATGGAGCTTGTTCATCATTGGTGTCATTGCCTCTCGGTATAAATTAGCAACGGAGTTATCGAAAAGAAAAGCAGTCGTATTTTGTATAATAGCTTCAGTAATAGTCTTTTGCAATTACCTTTATAATGAAGAACTACCAAAATTATTCGATTACGAAAACTCGCTTGTACAGAGCATCATCTATGGCTTAATCGTAAAAGCCCTCAATTTTATACATGGCATGTTGTATATCATTGGCTTCTGGTTGCTGTGGCGATTCTCCTTTTTTCAGCGTCTTTTTTCTAGCTTGAAATCTGCTGGTCGGATGTCGTTGACTATTTATATTATGCAATCAATGATCTGCGCTGTTTTGTTCAGTGGCTATGGATTTGGCATGTATGGTTCGCAAACGCCGGTGCAACTGCTTTGGCTGGCTTGTGGGATTTTCGCTGGGCAGTTGATCTTTGCGGAGCTTTGGTTGGAGTGGTTTCGCTTTGGTCCCTTGGAGTGGCTTTGGCGGAGGTTGAGTTATTAATGAATGAATTTTGAAGGATTGAATGGGCCTGCGAGAGTCGCAAACCTATTGCATTTTTTCAGCAAAATCTTTATTTAGGATCAAGATGATTATTCCAAAAATTAGAAGTGCTATTGTGTAAAGTGTTTGTTCTGAGGTTAGCATTTCGAAAGGAGTTTCCTTATTTCGCATGTTTTTTAACATTACTCTGAATACGGTTGTTCCAAGCTTTATTGCCGGAAGTAATATGCAGCGAAATCCTATCCAGTATTTTATTATAAGTTGGGACTTTTCATTTTTTGTTGCGAGTAAGAATAAAAGAAATACTTGAAAAAGAATTGGTAATATTCCAATCAGACTTGGAGATTGTAAGAATGACAAGCAATTAAAAATCAATAGCCCAGTGAGTAGGACTAAGAGGGCTAGATAATAATTTTGATTTATAATT
>JBGCDT010000497.1:0-17413 GCA_045105695.1 Saprospiraceae bacterium
AACATCTCCTGAAAGTCCGTCCCGGTATCACTTCTTGGGGGCAAGTCAAATATGGGTACGCTTCTAATTTGGAGGAGATGCTACAACGCCTTAAATTTGACCTGCTCTACATAGAGAACCGCTCCCTTAGTCTGGACTTCAAAATTCTGTTTTATACGGTTTTGGTTTTGCTGCAAGGAAAAGGGAAATGATTTTCTGAATCTTTAGAAATTAGTCTCTATTACGTTTTATTGCATGACAAGGAAACTGAAGACTAACTACTGAAGACCAAATTCTAAAATAAAAAATCATGTCTGAATATCTTAATGATAAAGAACATCGTCAGTCTATAATTTCTCTGCTGCTCGAAATGGTGGCCAGTGATAAAAAGCTAGCGGTACAAGAGGAAAAATTCGTTCGTGACGTAGCCAGTCATCTGCGGTTGACCCCTTCTGATATTCAAATGGTAAAAGATGATCCGACTAACTTTAAATTTGTCCCACCACCAGAAGAGAATGAGCGGATGAATATTCTATACTACATTCTTTTTGCAATGGCCGTTGACGGAGAGATAACTCAGGAAGAAGAAAACTTTTGCTATAAAATTGGTTTACGCCTTGGTTTCAATGATCGAATGACGGCCGACCTAATCAGAGTCATGAAGCAGTATCTAAATAAAGAAATGCCTGAAGGTGCCTTGATAAAAGAGGTGAAGAAGTATATGAATTGAAAGTTTATATACTAAGTTCATCATCTACAACAGTAAAGCTACGGGGTCTACGGACTAGGCCTCATCCTCTTATGTAGTCGTCCGATTACTAAAAAGACTACCTATCATTAGGTATCTCACTAGAGCTTAAAATCCACATTTAGGTAAAATTTTTCGCAAGATGCCTTATTTCTTGGTTGTATTCCCTTTGTAAATTATATTCGCACTGTCTTTACTTAGAATTAATCTTAATAAACATAACTGGTCAGCTAGAGCTAATTCAAACTTGATCAGCTTCAATAAATAACCAATGATTGCAATTCCGCTAAGCGATCTTTTGAAAGGTCAGAAAAAATCAGTTTTCCGTTTTGCAGACGAACAACTAGGAGGCAAACTCATGGCAATGGGAATGTTGCCTGGCTGTAGCATAGAACTCGTTCGAACAGGAATGGCTGGTAAAACATTGTATATCAAATTCAACGGTTACTGTATGGCCATTCGCCGATCGGAAGCAATGAATATTCTGCTGAATTAGAAATCCACAAGCACTGATGGCTTTCTAAAATCAGTTGCTAAAAGCAAAACTAAGAGAAACACATGCCAGAGGGGAACGGCAATCTGCAATCCAATACTAACCATACCATCAAGCGAATTGCCCTTTTGGGAAACCCCAATAGTGGTAAAACTTCTGTGTTTAACCGTCTCACCGGTTTGCACCAAAAGACGGGTAACTTCCCTGGCGTAACGGTGGACAAAAAAGTCGGAACGGCCGTTCTGCCTAACCAATCTTCTATAACGATTATTGATTTTCCAGGGACCTATAGTTTGTATCCTACTAGTCTTGATGAGCGAGTTGTCGTTCAGACTTTTTCCAATCCAAGTGATGTAAACTATCCAGATGCAGTTCTGTATGTCGCAGATTCTACGCAGCTGGAAAAACATCTGTTGTTGTTTACACAAATTCAAAGCCTGGGGCTCCCCATGATATTGGGACTGAATATGAGCGACCTTCTGGAGCCGTCTACTATAGACCCAGATCTGTCGCAGCTTAGTAAAGACTTAGGAGTCCCCGTCGTTTTATTCAGCGGAAGAACAGGGGATGGAGTCGATTTGCTAAAAGAAAAAGTTCAAGATCTAACAATAAACACACGTAACTACATTCCTTCTCCAAAACAAACTTATCGCTTTTCAAAAGAGGAAAATATACTAATAGAATCACTGGCTCCTTTTTTCAAAAACAAAGCACCTTACCAGTTGCTGCTCACTGCTCATCATCATGATTGGTTGATGGATGTTACTGCTGCGCAAAGAATCAATATAAAGCAACTGATGGATGAGCATGATTTTCAACCACTCCGATTTCAGGTGCAAGAAACCATGCGTCGCTACGACGGATTCTTACCTGCCGTACAAAAAATGGTTCGCCAAGCTGATCCTTCTTCAGAAAAAATAACGGACCGAATCGACAGAATTGTTACCCACAGAATAGCGGGACCATTCATTTTCTTCGCTCTTATGTTTTTTATTTTCCAAGCGATTTTCACCTGGGCGAGTTATCCGATGGATTGGATTGACGCAGGTTTTGCTGCTTTGGGTGATCTTGTTAACAATACACTTCCGGAGACTTGGTTTAGAGATTTACTGACCGATGGGATTATTGCTGGTTTAGGAGGAATTCTGATTTTTATACCACAGATAGCGATTTTATTTTTTCTAATTTCAATATTAGAGGAGGTTGGATATATGTCCAGAGCGGTTTATTTATTTGATAACTTACTTAGACGTTTTGGATTGAATGGAAGAAGTATTGTCGCCTTCGTCTCAGGAGGAGCCTGCGCGATTCCAGCGATTATGAGTACGCGGACGATCAGCAACTGGAAGGAAAGATTGATTACCATAATGGTAACACCACTGATAAGTTGCTCTGCGCGAATTCCGGTTTATACCGTTTTGGTAGCCTTTGTTGTTCCTGCCGGAGTGAGCTATGGTTATTTCAATGCACAAGGTTTGGTCTTCATGGGACTATACCTTTTGGGGGTAGTAGCAGCTTTACTTTCTGCCTGGGTTTTCCATAAGATTCTAAAAACAGAAGAGAAAAGTTATCTATTGCTAGAGCTTCCCATTTATCGTCCTCCAGTAGCGCGCAATGTTTGGTTACACACTTACGAAAAAACGAAAACCTTCGTCATCGAAGCAGGTAAAGTAATCTTTGTTATTTCCATCATCCTTTGGTTTCTCGCCAGCTATGCTCCTGGAGATCAAATGGCTGTCGCCGAACAAGAAGCACTTAGTATTGCACAAACCAATCAACTAGACCAAGCCGCTACGGACAACCTGATTGAGTCCAAAAAAATAGAAGTCTCCTACGCCGGCCACCTAGGTAAACTCATAGAACCTGCCATTCGACCTTTAGGCTTTGATTGGAAAATCGGAATTGCACTCATCACTTCCTTCGCCGCTCGTGAAGTTTTTGTTGGTACAATGGCTACCATCTATAGCATCGGAAGCAATGCAGAAGAAGGCTCTGTCATAGATCGCCTCTCCTCCGAACGAGATCCCATAACGGGGGAGAAAGTCTACACACAAGCCACGGCACTTTCGCTTTTGGTCTTCTACGTTTTCGCTATGCAATGTATGTCTACACTTGCCGTCGTTCGTCGCGAAACCAAAAGTTGGAAATGGACACTATTGCAATTTTTCTATATGACGGCACTGGCCTATTTCGGAAGTCTGTTTGTTTATACCATCTTGTCTTAGCACTGGCAGTGGCGTAGCTCGACAAATGCTGAAGCATTCCTATCGAGCTGTCCATAGCCTCTGGCCGGTTACAATAATTAATGTAGGTTTTACTGAAATTCATATTGCCGCTGCTCTGCAGCTTGAAAAAAATGGAAATAACGGGGGCTATAGATGCTATCGCTGCGATGCAGCTTGGGAATGAATTACTGAAATTCTCTGCGCTCTCCCCGTCTCTGCGAGCGCTCCATCCCATGTACCCATTCTCCCAGAAAATCCGTATTATTACCCATCAAATAAATAACACCTAAACAAATGTCCAAACCATATCCACATCTCCTCCGTCCTCTCGATCTCGGTTTTACCGAACTCAAAAACCGTGTTCTCATGGGGTCCATGCATACCGGTCTTGAGGAAACCAAAAACGGTTTTCATAAAATGGCGGTCTACTTTGCAGAGCGTGCCAGTGGTGGGGTAGGGATGATCGTTACTGGAGGAATCTCTCCAAATAAAGCAGGCTGGGTTTCTCCATTTGCCGCAAAGCTCAGTACGAAACGAGAAGCAAAAAAACATGTTAGAGTGACGAATGCTGTTCACGAAGCAGGTGGAAAAATATGTATGCAAATTCTGCATACCGGTCGTTATGCTTACCATCCATTTGGTGTGGCACCTTCAGGACTCAAAGCCCCTATCACTCCTTTCAAACCCTGGGTACTCAGCAAGAGCGGTATCAAAAGTACAATCAAAGATTTCGTAAAATCAGCGATGCTTGCAAAAGAAGCGGGTTATGATGGCGTGGAGATCATGGGGTCGGAAGGTTATTTGATCAATCAGTTTATCGTTTCTAAAACCAATAAAAGAACAGATGAGTGGGGCGGTTCTTACGAAAATAGAATTCGCTTTCCTCTTGAAATTGTGCGACAAGTTAGAGAAGCCGTTGGAGCTGAGTTCATCATCATCTATCGTTTATCGATGTTGGATTTGGTAGACGATGGAAGTTCCTGGGAAGAGGTGGTGCAGCTTGCGCAAAAAATTGAAGCGGCGGGTGCGACCATTATTAATACAGGGATCGGATGGCATGAAGCACGGATTCCTACCATTGCAACGATGGTTCCTCGTGGCGGATTTAGCTGGGTCACCAAACGACTGATGGGCGAAGTGAATATTCCTTTGATTACAACCAATAGAATTAATACTCCTGAAGTTGCAGAAAAAATCTTAGCCGATAAACATGCAGATATGGTTTCCATGGCTCGTCCGTTTTTAGCGGATGCTGAATTTGTGAAAAAAGCAATTGAAAACCGAGCAGATGAAATCAACACTTGTATCGCTTGCAATCAGGCTTGTTTGGACCATGTCTTTGAAAGGAAAACTTCCAGTTGTTTAGTCAACCCAAGAGCTTGTCATGAAACAGAATTAGTTTATCTGCCTGCGACTAAAAAGAAAAAGGTAGCTGTAGTTGGAGCAGGCCCTGGAGGGTTAGCTTGTGCAACAATAGCCGCTGAAAGAGGACACCAGGTAGATCTTTATGAGGCTAGTTCAGAAATTGGAGGACAATTCAATATGGCTAAAAAAATTCCAGGAAAAGAAGAGTTCTACGAAACGATCCGCTACTTCAAAAAGCAGATAGAATTACATCATGTAAATCTATTGTTAGAAAAAAGAGTAACAGCCGAAGAACTGATTGCTGAAAACTACGATGAAGTAATTATTGCGACAGGTGTATACCCACGAAAGATTGATCTGCCAGGTATTGATCATCCAAAAGTGTTATCCTACATAGATGTTCTCCGACATGAAAAACCAGTTGGAAACTCTGTAGCTGTAATTGGTGCTGGAGGAATTGGATTCGATATCTCAGAGTATTTAGTACATCAAGGTATTTCGCCAAGTTTAAAAGTAGATGTGTTTATGGAAGAGTGGGGTGTTGATCAGAAGTATGATAACCGAGGTGGTTTGATGACTGCGGAGCCAGAAGCACCTGCTCGTGAAGTCTTCTTATTGCAACGTCGTTCTGGAAAACCAGGTGCAGGTTTGGGGAAAACCACAGGTTGGATTCACCGTAGTTCGCTTCGTATGAAAAAAGTGAAAATGCTAAGTAATTGTAGCTACGAAAAAATAGACGATGAAGGTTTGCATCTAACAGTTGGAGGAAAGTTTCAAGTACTACCAGTAGATAATGTGATCATCTGTGCAGGGCAGCTTCCGCTAAAAGAATTAGAAGAGCCGCTTTTGGCGAAAGGAGTGAAAGTACATTTGATTGGAGGAGCTTCGGAGGCGCGAGAATTGGATGCTAAAAGAGCGATTGAGCAAGCGGCTAAGTTAGCTGCGGAACTGTAATTGGAGAATATTCAGAGTTTTACTTTCCATGGTTATTCCCCATTTCTCTAGTGTTTTTTTGCTCTCTATCATATCGAACAGTATCGTAGTGATTGTAAACTGTATTTACAAAGCTTAAGATTATTCCAATACCAATCAGGATATAAAACATGGTGAAAATCTTTCCAGCATCTGTCTGCGGGCTAAAATCCCCATAGCCAATTGTCGTCAAAGTAATGACAGAAAAATAGATGCAATCCAACCATTCCCAACCTTCTAAATAATGGTAAACTACGCTTCCAATAGCTATAATGAAAGAGGTTGTTAATAAAAGATCCCGGTACTCTTTGTCTTTCAAGAAGGAAGCTATGGTTCTGTAGAATATCATGAATTGATGATTATGTAAAAGTATTGTTAGGCAGTTTTGATTAGCTAAGATAATTCTATTATATCTCTTCCAGAATTATTTCGTTTTGTTTTCAGTTTTATGCTTCCATCTCCGATGTGACCATAACCAGTTCTCTGGTTTTTGTAAAACTATTTCCTCTAGCTTTTTCATATAACGTTTTGTGATTGCCTCCTCTGGAAGTTGACTCGACTGCCTTTCTAATAGTTGTAATTCAACTTCATAATATCCTCTACTTATCCGTTTTTGAACCGCGAAAAAGACGGGGTAATTCATTCTCCTTGCATAGTAATCTGCCCCCTGCAAACAGGCCGTTTCTTGATTTAGAAAATTTACCCAATGTGCTCCTCTCGTATTTCTGGGGCTTTGATCCATGATGAAAACAAAAGCGGCTGTTTGTTCTTTATACTGTACAAAAGCTCTTGGCGTTTGCTTCATCTCAACGGTAGTTACGTTCTCCGAATCACGAACTGATTTTAGATAATCGTGAACGAATTGATTTTTTACAGGAGCTGCAATTCCTATTGTGTGATGTTTGATTTGATAACCAATGGCTCTGGCTCCCCACTCCCAATTTCCATAATGACTGGCTAATATGATGATGGATTGTTTTTGATTGTAATAATTCTCAAGCACTTCTGGATTGACAAAACGGTAACGCTTTATCAATTCCATCTTACTCATGCTCAGTCCTTTTATTCCTTCTAGAAAAATGTCAGATAAGTTTTGATAGAAGGCCCACATCAATTGTTGAATGTTCTGCTCTGATTGTCTGGGAAAGGATTTTTCCAGATTGCTTTTGATGATGCTGTAGCGATATTTGATTACATAGAAAAACAAAAACTGCAACCCATTTGAGATCCAGTACAAAACCCTGAACGGTAGTAGCGTAAAGAAAAAGACAAAAAGCCGAAGTGTGATGTAGACTAAGCTTTGCATGAGCGTGTTTCGATGCTAAGATTTTGTATTTTGCAGCCAGAAAATTGTCCTTATACTTAACCGTTTCGGCATAAGTATATTTAAATCAAAGGTAACCAAATATAATTATGAGATCATTCTACTCTCTATCTGCGCTTTCATTTTTTATCATTTTATTCTTTTACAGCATTAATCATTTTCCCATCCATTCGGAACCTGAAGAAGGGTTAATACAATACGTGAATCCATTTATTGGAACTGGAGGCCATGGCCATACTTTTCCTGGAGCGACTATGCCCTTTGGTATGGTACAGCTCAGTCCTGACACTCGTCTAACAGGCTGGGATGGCTGCAGCGGTTATCATTATACAGATGATGTGGTTTATGGTTTTAGTCACACCCATCTTAGTGGTACAGGGGTGTCGGACTATGGAGACGTCTTGATGATGCCTATTCTGACTTCCGAAATGCAGTTCGACAATGGAGCCAATGGAAGCCCTGGATATAAATCCTCTTTTTCTAAAGAGAATGAAGTGGCAGAAGCTGGCTACTATGAAACGCATCTGGATCGATATGACATTGGCGTAAAGCTAACAACAAGTTTACGTGCAGGAATTCACGAATATACTTTTCCAAAAGGCAAAGGAAATGGCTCTGTAATTATTGATTTAGTACACCGTGATAAAGTGCTAAAAAGCAGCTTCCTGAAAATTAACACTCGTGAAGTGGCAGGTAGTCGAATCTCCAAGGAGTGGGCGGAAGAGCAACATGTTTATTTCGTAATTCAGTTTTCAAAAGACATTCTGCAAGTCACTTCTAAAGAAACGGTAGATGGTTCTGTGAACGTTGTGGACTTTCAAACAGAAAACGGAGAAGTATTGTTAGCAAAGGTGGGGATCTCTGCCGTTAGTATTGAAGGCGCTCGTCAAAACTTGGAAACAGAAATGCCTGATTTTGATTTTCCAAAGTATAAAAAAGCAGCACAGAATGCCTGGGAAAAGCAGCTAAGAAAAATAGAAGTCGAAGGTGGAACAGAGGAAGAACGAACGATATTTTATAGTGCTTTGTATCACACCATGATTGCTCCAAACCTCTATCAAGATGTAGACGGACAGTACAGAGGTATGGATTTAAAAGTACACAAAGACACTGCTCGCAAACATGAACACTATACCGTTTTTTCTCTTTGGGATACCTATCGAGCGGCTAACCCTTTATACACTTTGATAGAACCAAAGCGAACAAATGATTTTGTAAGTACATTGTTAGACGATTATGAAAAGGGAGGGATTTTACCCATCTGGGAATTGAGTGGAAACTATACGGGATGTATGATCGGTTATCATGCAATTCCGGTTATCGCAGATGCTTACAAGAAAGGTATTCGCAATTACGATACTAAGCTTGCACTAAAGGCTATGCAACATTCCGCAACTCGTGACCACCTCGGATTGGAGGCTTACAAAAAGCTAGGTTATATCCCTGCGGAAAGAGAATCTGAGTCGGTTTCCAAAACGTTGGAATATGCTTTTGATGATTGGTGTATTGCGGAAATGGCAAAAGAAATGGGGGATCAAAAAGTTTATGAAGAATATATTCAGCGAGCGCAATATTACAAGAATATTTATGACCCAGAAACAGGCTTCATGCGTGCTAAAAATAACGAGACTTGGATACTACCTTTTGATCCAGCAGAAGTTAATTTTCATTTTACGGAAGCAAATTGTTGGCAGTACAGTTTCTATGTTCCTCAGGATGTCGATGGATTGGTAGAACGACTTGGTGGTAAGAAATCCTTTGAAGCAAAATTAGACGAATTGTTTTCCACAAGTTCTGAAACGACGGGCCGTGAACAAGCGGATATCACCGGACTCATCGGGCAGTATGCACACGGCAATGAGCCTAGCCATCATATGGCTTACCTTTATAATTATGTAGATGCGCCCTGGAAAACCCAGCAAAGGGTTCGTCAAATCATGGACGAGATGTATCATGATTTACCAGACGGTCTTTCCGGTAATGAGGATTGTGGACAGATGTCTGCTTGGTATGTGCTTAGCGCAATGGGTTTTTATCCAGTTACTCCAGCTAGTAATACTTATGTGATTGGCTCTCCAATTTTTGATCAAGTAAAGATCAATTTAGAGAATGGTAAAAGCATTGTTATAAATGCAAAAAACAATAGTCCAAAAAATATGTATGTTCAGTCTTTGAAGTTAAATGGTAAGACTTATGGAAAGACCTATATCACTCATGAAGAACTGACAGCAGGAGCAGAGCTTACATTTGAAATGGGAGAAAAAGCCAATAAAATCTGGGGAGCTAAAGACGAAGCTTCTCCACGTAGTACTATTGTTAGCAACTTGATAATGCCACTGCCATTTGTCGCAACTGGAGATCGTGTTTTCAAAAAAGGAACGACTATCTCGTTGAATAGTTCTGAAAAAGAAGTGACTATTTATTACACCGCAGACGGTACTCAGCCGACGGACAAATCAAAAGTATATAAGGAGCCACTTAAGGTTTCTAATTCTACAACGATCAACTTTTTTGCTAGAAAAAAAGGATTACCTGATTCAAGAATTGTCACTTCCAATTTTCTGAAAATACCCGAGGAAAGATCAATTACTTTGAACTCAAAATATGAACCGCAGTATGCTGGCTCAGGAAACGATGCATTGATTGATCTACTTAGAGGCGGTACAGATTTTCGAACAGGGACTTGGCAGGGGTATCATGGAAAAGATATAGAGGCAACAGTAGATTTAGGAGAAGTGCTTTCTCTTTCGAAGATAGGTTTGTCTTGTCTCCAAGATGAAAACTCTTGGATATTTTTTCCAAAGTCAGTAAGTTTTGAGACTTCTCAGGATGGAAAGAATTTTACCTCTGTAGGAAAAGAAACAAATGAGGTTAGCCGAAAAGAGAAAGGGAGTTTACTACACATTTTTAAGGCAATCGCCAATACCAAGGCGCGCTACATAAGGGTAAAAGCAGAATATGGTGGACAAGTCCCTGACTGGCATAAAGGAGCTGGGGGAAAGTCCTGGTTGTTTGCTGATGAGATATTGATTGAGGAGAAATAGTTAAACTAAAGTTTAAAAGCACTTCATTAATTTGTACAGTTCTTAGATTTTATTTTAGCTTTACAAAAAGGGTAAGTTCCTTAGATCCATACGGGTGTTTAGATTAATCGAACCAAACAAAGTGTATGTTCTCTCGAAGAAAATTTTTGAATAAATCCATTCTTGGATCACTAGGAGCCTCTCTTGGAGTCTTTTCTTCCTGTACTGCAAAATCCACTGAAAGATCAATTGGTAAAAATAAAGAGGTGAAGCCTCAGGTCATTGCTACCTGGAATAACCCTAAAGCTGCTGCCGCCGCCTGGAATATTATTCAATCAGGAGGAACTGCTCTAGACGCAGTCGAACAAGGAGCAAGAGTACCAGAAGGAGATGTCATGGACAGGTCAGTTGGTTATGGAGGAAGACCTGATCGGGAAGGTAAGGTGACACTGGATGCCTGCATTATGGATTCTGAAGGAAACGCAGGTTCTGTTTGCTACCTTCAGGAAATCAAACACCCCGTATCTGTTGCCAGAAAAGTAATGGAAGAAACGCCTCATGTTATTCTGGCAGGGAAGGGCGCTCAACAGTTCGCAGTAGAAAAAGGATTTAAAAGGGAGAACTTACTTACCCCAGAGTCTGAGAAGGCTTGGAAAGAATGGTTGACTCAGTCAAAATATAAGCCCATCATCAATATTGAAAACCACGATACCATTGGCATTCTGGCTTTGGATAAACAAGGTAACCTGTCTGGGGCTTGTACAACTAGTGGATTAGCTTACAAGCTAAGCGGCCGAGTAGGGGACTCTCCCATTATAGGAGCAGGTCTTTTTGTCGATAATGAAGTCGGAGCGGCTACAGCTACAGGATTAGGAGAAGCTGTACTCAAGTCTTTGGGCTCTTTCTTGGTGGTAGAATTAATGCGACAAGGGCGTAGCCCTCAAGAAGCTTGTGAAGAGGCGGTTATGCGTATTGTTAAAAAACAGAAATATAAGAACTTCCAGGTAGGCTATATTGCTCTGAGTAAATCAGGGGAATATGGAGCTTACGCTATCCAACCAGGTTTCAATATCACACACACGATCAAGAATACTGAACTAGTAAAAGATGTAAACTCTTATTTATAAATGTAGATAAGGATTTATAAAATGCAGTACTATTTATTTACTATTCCCAGGGATAGTGGCATCTGTTTTGCAAGTGCTTGAATAGTTTCTTTCCATAATATGACTAAGGATGGAAGACAGAAGCAGAAATGAAAAATCTGCTTTGGTTTGTAACTTAGTCACTCATGAACAACAGCTTAAAAGAACAAAATTTTTAATGCTGATTTAAAAAAACCGAGAGATATGCAGATCGTAAAGATTGTCATTGCGGATGACCACCAGTTATTTATCGCAGGATTAAAAGGACTTCTTCAATATGAAGATGAAGACGTTAAATTTCAGGTAGTTGGCGTGGCTAATGACGGAGATCAAGCACTGGATTTAGTAAGAAGAAATAATCCGGATGTACTGATCTTGGATTTGAATATGCCAGATAGGGATGGTCTTGATATTTTGGGAACTGTCCGTGAACAATTTCCAAAATTACGTATCCTTACTTTGACGATGTATGACGATACAAAGATTGTGAAATCTGCATTTAAAGCCGGAGTTGATGGATATGCGCTTAAGACAATTGGAAAGGACGAATTGATAAATGCAATCAATGAAGTATTGACTGGAAGAACCTATTTTGGTGAAGGCGTTCGTTTAAACGATCCACTTGAAATCATCCAGCGAAAATTACCAAAAAAACCAGATCCATATGAAGATCGGTTTATCAAAAAGTACAATCTCACCAAAAGAGAAATTGAAATTTTAAGACTAATTACTTTGGCACTCAGCAATAAAGAAATTGCAAAAGAACTGTTTATTAGTGACCAAACAGTGAGTGTTCATCGTAAAAATATTATGCGAAAACTAGGAGTGTCAAATACTGCCGGGTTAATAAAAGTAGCTTACGATAATAGTCTTATTTAGAAAAATAATAATTTGATCTTATTCATATGTGATTTAGTATGTGAAATTTCTTTCATCTGAAGGAACTTTTATATAACTAAATCAGCAACTATAAGGACTTCTTAAATACCTGTATATCAGTTGTTTAAGAAGTTTTTTTATTTTATTAATAAATATTCTATAAAATTATATCTGTAAAATACCTTTTTACGGGTAGAAATAGATTTGTACAATCGCCTATCTTTGTACTATCAAAATTGATATTTTTATTAATATCCTATTGAACACACACTTACTTAAAGAACGTATCAAAACCATTATAGCCTGAAATATTGACAGGCACATCCCATGAACTACAATCAACCGATTCTCACAGAGCTTTTATAAACATTTTCTTTTCCTGATTGCTTCACTAAAAAATAAAAGCTTTTTCCCTGGTTCTAATTGTGGTTTAATTTTTTGCTTTTTGAAACACTGTTAATTTATGTGTTTTAGTAAAGTACTGGATTGTATCAAACGTACGTGTACGCTTTGTTATACGGCTCAGTGCAAAATGAAAAATTAACGAATTAAGAATTTAATCTCATGAAAAAAACAATAACCACAAGCTTGTCTGTTCTGACAGATAAGCTCAAATCGCTTTTGTATCTACAAGCGCGATTATCTCTCAAATCTATTGAAGCATTTTCCAAATTTATTTTTTCTGTACCTCAACCACAGGTACAACTCAGAAGAATCAAATCCAAGCCTTCGTTTTCACGAAAAGCAAGATTTTAACTTCACCAAAGTTATTGAGCAATATAATAGCAGCAGAGAAAAACCATCGCATAACCAATTGTTAGAATGCTAAAAATTTACTGTTATATTTTGCTTTGCTAAGATGGTTTGTTGTGCCAACTAAAGGCACAACACTCCATTTTTATTGCAGTTTTATATTATAAAATGGTATGATAACTGCATATCAACCAACGGACAGCATCAAAGCCGGATTAGGTTCCGGCGCACATTATTAATTTTATTTTGTGTCATACTTAAATACTTTTTGTTAAAAAAAGATGGTGTTAATAGAGCCTATTAACATCCCAAATTCCAAGGACAGATGTACAAAATTTTTACCTCTCTGGTAGCACTATGTTGTTGCCTAACATTTACACAGACATCAATTGCTCAAATTACTTTTTCCGTAGTTCCAACCGAACAAGCGGCCGACGTACAAGTCGGTGATACGGTGACCATCAATCTTGATGTGACGGAGTTTTATGATGTCGCCAGTTATCAATTCTCTGTTAACTGGAATGAAACTCATATCGAATTCGAATCTATTCACAACTTAAGTTTGCCTGGCATGGGGTCAGGAAATTTTGGAACGAATAATACTGCCGATGGTAACTTCACGACACTGTGGACTGCTCCTGGAGGTGAAGAATATTCATTGCAGGATGGTGATACTACGATTTTCTCTTTTGACATGATCATCACTACCACTGCGGGTATCACTACTCCAATTACAATCACCAGTAATCCTTTAGCTTTTGAAGTTATTGGCTTAAACGCTATGGGGGATCTTGATGACTTAACAGGGGACTCAGAGACTGAGGATGGGACTGCTACCGAGGGAATGCCAGGAGGTGGAGGAGATTGCGATTTTGCAGTAGGGTTCGGTCAGTTTCTAAATGATGGCTCTGGAGAAACGGGGGATGAGGTCTGTCTCACCGTCTCCGCTTGTGGATTTACAGATATAGAAGGGATGCAATATTCTATAAATTTTGATCCTGCTATTGTTCAATATCAAAATACAGAAAATTACAACCTAGCAGGATTGTCAGGTGGTAGCTTCAATGGAAATAATACAGAAGGCTTTATTGTATTATCTTGGGTAGATTCATTAGGGACCGGGACTACGGTTGCTGATGGTACTGCTATATATGATGTTTGTTTTACATTAATTGGAGCTGGAGGAACGTCAAGTGCTATTGAATTTAGTGGAGATCCTTCTTTTATCGAAGTTACAGATATTGGTTCTATGGGAACACATATCGGATTTGATGGTCTCGACGGAACGATTGATATTACTGGAAATAGCAGCTCGGCCGTTACTGTAATAGCTTCGGAAGTGGATGGCCCGGTAGGAGGACAAGCTTGTGTTCAGATTAGTGCTGTTAATTGGGATTCTATCCTTGCTGCTCAATATTCAATGCATTGGGATACTTCGATCATCCAATTTGCTTCACTTGGAAATTTTAGTGGAGAGATTGGATCAAGTGATTTCAACGCTATGCCTTCTTTTACCGATGAAGGAACCTTGATATTTGCTTACGGAGATGATGTGCCGCCAAATGATGGTTCCACTGTCCCTAACGGTACTGTTTTGTATGAAGTCTGTTTTGATATTGTTGGAGAAATAGGAGAGTCCTCACCGTTCTCTTTTGATGGAACTCCGCAACCAATTGAGGCTACTCAAATAATTGATGGAGACGATACCTTGATAACATTACTTTTTCAAGAGGGAGCAGTAAACGTAACTCCAATGGGATCTACAGGAGAGTTAGTAATCACAGCGTCTACAGAAGAAGTTTGTCCTGACTCCATAATATGTGTGTCTTATCTGGCAACAAATTTTGATTCCTTAATTGCTTTTGAATTTAAAGTGAATTATGACGAATCGGTACTTTTATATCAGGATGCCTTATCTGGACCAACAGTAAACGAATTAATAAATTTCAATCCTAATAGTTCTACTGCAGGTGAAATCATATGTTCTTGGGTAGAAGGAAACCTTGACCCAATTACGTTCTTTAACGATACCGTTATAATCGAACTTTGCTTTGAGGCAATTGGAGCTGATGCAGAAGAATCTGTGATCACGTGGAATTTTGACTCTGATATAGAATTTATCAATCTGGATGGCGTAGTTCCATACACCTTAGTTGATGGAAACGTAACTATAAACGACGAAGGTTGTAATAATGGATTGCCAACACCTACAGCAGATATTACCGACGTAGATTGTTTTGGTAATGCTACAGGAGCAATTGATATTACCAACTCGATGCTTGGTTATACATATGTTTGGACTCCGCCAACGGGTGGTATTGTTGAAACTGATGAAGATCAGACCGGGCTACTCGCAGGAACCTATTCTGTAGTAGTTACAGAAACAGCAAGTGGTCTTACGGCTACAACTTCTTTCGATGTAAACGAACCTGCTGCAGCCCTTGCACTGAATCTTACTAAAACAGACGCACCTTGTAACGACGGTTCTGATGGAACAGCTACCGCAAACGTAACAGGTGGAACAACAGATTATTCCTACCTATGGGATAATGCAGAAACTACTCAAACGATCAATGGCTTATCTGCCGGAGAAGTTTGCGTTACCATTACAGATGCAAATGGATGTACAACAGATGGTTGTATTACTATAACTGAAGGTCCTGAAATTACAATTGATATTTCAGTAACTCCTTCTGATTGTGATGATGATACTGGATCGCTTACAGCTACTGCTTCAGGTGGCTCAGGTACATTTACCACTTACACTTGGAACACAATGCCTGCTCAAACAGGACAAACAGCAACAGGTCTTGCACCTGGAAACTATTGTGTAATTGTAACAGATTCAAATGGTTGTACTGCTGAGGCTTGTGAAGATGTAGGAACCTTAGATGGCCCTACTGGAGAAATTACAGCTGTCGTAGAGACAACTTGTAGCACAACTGCGGATGGTAGTATTACTGCCGCAGCTACTGGAGGTACGGCTCCATATTCTTTTGAATGGACACCTACAGACACAGATCCAACCTATGGTCCAATTCCAGCAGGTACATATACTGTAACGATAACAGATGCTGCTGGATGTGAGGATGTTGTAAGTGGTGAAGTGACTGCCGGAGAAGGAATTACATTAACAATGGATGATAGCGAAACAAGTTGTTCTGATACAGATGATGGAGAATTAGAAGTAGAAGTAGAGGACGGTACAGGACCATATACTTACGCTTGGAGTCCAAATACTGGAGACGATACTGCAACGGTAACAGGCTTGGAACCAAACATGTACACAGTGACGGTGACAGATACTTCAAACGGTTGTTCCAATACAGAGACTGCTACAGTTTCTCCTGCTGATGAAGTAACAGGTGATGTATCTATAACTTCAGATTACAATGGTGAAGACATCAGTTGTTTCGGTGGTTCAGATGGAGAGGCCACTGCTGAAGGAAATGGAGGAGCTGGAGGTTTTATTTATCAGTGGGATGCTAATGCAGACGATCAAGATACACAAACAGCAACTGATTTATCTGCAGGACAATATACCGTTACGATAACGGATGCTAATGGATGTACAACTACAGAAACAGTTACATTATCACAGCCTGAAATTCTAACACTAACGCTAACTGCTATAGACGAAGTAAATGGTGGTGATGGACAAATCATGAGTGATGTAGACGGAGGTACTCCTGATTATGATTATCAATGGGATGCAAACGCTGGAAATGCAACTTCTCCAAACGTCGCTAATCTCGGCGCAGGTGAATACTGCTTAACAGTCACAGACGATAACGGATGTACCGTATCTCAATGTGCTACAGTTAATGGATTAAATGCCTTAGATGTATCAGTTGATAATATCTCTCCTGAATCTTGTTTTGAAGCTCAGGACGGATCATTTGAAATAAGTAGTAACGGAGTTGGGCCATTCACTTATGAGTGGGATAGCAATGGTAGTCAAAACGGAATGTCTAATGATCCCAACGTTACGAACTTAGGTCAGGGAACATTCTCTGTGACCGTGACCGATAATAATGGATCTTCTGGAGTTGAATCAGGAGTAGTTGTTCCTGGCCCAGTTGAGCAAATCTCTTACACAGTAGATAAAACAGATGTCGCTTGTAATGGCGATGCAACTGGTAGTATCGGACTTTTGATTGTTGGAGGCAATGGAGGCCCTTATCCAGTAAGCTGGACTCCAAATGCTGGTTCAGGACCTGTAATCACAGGCTTGACTGCAAACACATATACTCCTACAGTTACAGATAGTAATGGATGTACTATTGTTGGAGCTCCTATAGACGTCGTTCAGCCAGAATCAATGTCTATCTCTTTGGATAGCACAGTCGACCCAGGATGTAATGGAGAAGAGACCGGTGAAATACACGTTTCCGTTACAGGAGGAACATCTCCTTATGCACAATTTGAATGGTTTGGAACAGGCATAGCAGGATCTCTTATTACCACCACAGGTGATTTGACTGGATTAGGTGCAGGAACATACAGC
>JBGCDT010000498.1:0-3156 GCA_045105695.1 Saprospiraceae bacterium
GACAATCCTATTGGGCAATGGAAAAGGGAATTTTGAAGCGGTCTCTCCTCAACAAGCAGGACTGAAAGCTTATCGCGATGTTCGAGATTTGGAAATGGTAAATGGCCCTAATGGAAAATCGACTTTAGTCATTGGAAATAATAATGGCCCTATGGAAAGCTATCTACTAAAATAAAAATTGCGGTAGCAAATCGCTTAGCTACCGCAAGTAATAATCCTAATATCTAAATTCTAAACTCTTATTTTTAAAACGGTTCTTCATCACTTCCTCAATCTCGGTTCTAATTATAAGACTCCCTTACTTTGAAAATTGCTGCATGGTAAACTAAGTGCATGGACAAAAGAATTAATGTCAAACTAATAAAAACTTAGGAGGCCATGCAACGAATCATGCTATTCCTGCATATAGTAAGTGTGGTAATAATATGGAGTTACCTACCAACTCCTTTGTTATTTAGTTAGTCTATTGATTAAGAGAATCTATAGACTGCGATCTATGTAAATCACTTTACAATTCCTTCTAAAATTAGTCGCCCATCAAACGCACTTCAATTTCCTAAAACAACTTAGCCAACAATAACTTTACCTTTCAGAAAAAATAAGAACTAATGATTAAACAATTCTTCTACTTCTTACTGCTCTTTTCTACAGTACAGCTACAAGCTCAGATTAGCGGAAATGATCTTTTCGACGATAGTTATGTTCATGAAATAAAATTATATTTCAACGAACCTGATTTTTGGGAAACCATGAATACGAATTATGAGAATGGACAATTCGCTGGAGACTATGAGTATTCAGAATCACCTACAGTCTATGTTGATGGCAATTTGATCAACTCAGTGGGTGTTCGCCAAAAAGGTTTCTCCTCTTACTTCGCTTCTAGTTATTACAAAAAATCTCTAAAACTTGATTTTGATAAATTTGTAGAGGATCAGACCTACGATGGGCTCAAAAAAATTAATCTCAACAATGGTGTTGGCGATCCTGCATTGATGCGTGACATGCTTTGTTATGACATCATCAGAGAAACGGGAGCACCCGCTCCTCGAACAGCCCATACCAGAGTTTATATCAACGATGACTATTGGGGCATTTATGTCATTGTCGAACAGATGGATAAAACTTTCCTTGCAGAACACTTTGATAGTAACAATGGTAATTTATTCAAAAACATTGGATGGTCTGCTTTGGAATGGCTTGGTGATGATGCAGAAGATTATGAGGAAAATTTCGAACTAAAAACAAATAAAACGGAGAACGACTGGTCGGGGTTCATTGAGCTACTTGACATCATCAACAATAGTTCTAGCTCTAACTTTCCGGAAGAAATCCAGCGCGTATTCAATGTACCTGATTTTTTGAAAGTCCTGGCCGTAGATGTCATGACAGACAACTGGGATTCGTATATAGAACATGGGCGAAACTACTACCTCTATCAAGAACCCAATGATGGAAAATTCAACTGGCTTCCTTGGGATTACAACCTAGCGTTGGGAGGTAATTTTAGTGCCTTCGGCTCTCCACAAGTCCTTGATACAATCTGTCCGATGTTCCCTGAATTTTCATTTATGATAAGCGATACTTCTGACTTAACAGTTGATTTCACAGATTTGTCTACTGTAATTCCTGAAAGTTGGTCCTGGGATTTTGGAGATGGAAATACTTCTACAGAACAAAGTCCAACACACGATTTTACCACAGAAGACATCTATAACATCTGTCTGACCATCACTAATACATACCCAGATGGAGAATGCTCTAAAACGTATTGCGATCAAGTTGATTTAACTATCGACTATTCTGATTGCCCTTCTCTTATCAATGGAAGCTGTCCTTACGAACCAAACGATCCAATACTACATGAGGTTATGTTGGTCGCAGATTACTGTTGTGATACCTGGGGTGGAGATTGTCAAGACATTTACAACTTTTTCTATGATGACGATCCAGGAGGACCAGGTGGAGGATTTTCGATTGATTTTCCATTAATTTTAAATAACCCTGAGAAAAGACTGGTAGATCGTCTAATGGATGTAGATGAGTTTAGAGAATTGTACTTAAGCTATGCTTGTGATATTTTAGAAAATAACTTCACAGCAGAGCGACTGTATACAATGATAGATACACAAGCTGCTCTGATCAAAGATGCAGTATACGCAGACCCAAATTATTTATTTTCAAATAACTATTTTGATTACGATGTAGGTTATGGAGGTCAGGCAAACGGTGCTGTTATTCCTCAGCTAAAAATAATTCTAGAAGAAAGAATCGACGAAATTCAAAGTGACTTGGACGATACCAATTATGATTGCACCCCTGCGATTTCACCCATTGCTACTATGGATATTGTGATCAATGAAGTAGTGGCTTCTAATGACAGCACCTCTTCCATTACGGATGCAAATGGTGATTTTGACGACTGGATAGAGCTATATAATAATACAGATAATGAAATTGATTTAGCTGGTTTTTATCTCAGTGATAACAATACACTTCCGTACAAATGGGCTTTCCCTATTGGCACCACTATCGAAGGAGGAGGATACCTTATCGTATGGGCAGACAATCAAGAGGCTCAGGAGGGTTTGCATGCTGATTTCCAACTGGCCAAAGATGGTGAAGAACTATTGCTCTCCCACTCCGACGGAACGATCATAGATCAAGTAACTTTCGGCGAGCAGACAACAAACCTTGGCTATGCCCGTAACCCGAATGGGACTGGGGATTTCGTTATTCAGGGAAGTACTTTTGCAGAAAATAATGAGGGGGTTGTTTCTATTAATACCATTACGAAAAAAAGTTTTAAAGTCTATCCTAACCCAGCAAAAGACATCATACATGTTTCTTTGCCAGAATTGAATAACAGTGAAAATTTAGAAATTGGAATCTATAATAGCTTGGGCCAATTAGTTATTCCTTTTCGCAGCCTTATAAATCCTAAGAATACTTTTACAATAAATACAGATGGTATTTCTGGAGGATTGTATCAGGTTCTTCTGAGAAGTGAAGAGGGGATTATTGGAGTAGAATCTGTTGTGGTTCAGTAGCTTTGGTACGTCCTATTTTTAACATCCCATAGAGGTCGCTGAGGGCACAGAGTAAGTCGCGTAAATCTCTGTGTTCTCAGAGGCCTCTGTAGGACAAAGACTACAA
>JBGCDT010000499.1:0-2551 GCA_045105695.1 Saprospiraceae bacterium
TTTTTGATAAATATTATGGTGATAAAGACAAACGTAGTTGTCCTAACTGTGGAGAAATTATGCAACCACCTAAAAAAGTGCAGTTGGAAGAATAGTATTCATATAGTTCTAAAGACGAACAACAGCCATGGAAAAACAAAAACTTAGAATAAACGGTCATTCACATTTACTCCCCTATCCGGAAGAGATTCCTGAATTCATGAAAAATAAAGGGATTTTTTGGGTAGATAAGGATCGAAAATTTATGCTTCAAAAAGATTGGAATCGCCCAATTACAGATTCAAGCTTCTTTTTAAATGAGAAACTCGCTTGGATGGAGCATTTTAAAATTGATCACGCCGTTGTTTTAAATTTATCACAACTGTATGGAAATGGTTTGAGGCTAGAAGAAATGAAACAGGCGTTGCGTTTTCAAAATGATTTTAATGCCAAAGTACAGAAAGAAAATCCGAGTAAATTTACAACCGGTTTTGTGGTGCATCCTGGTTTTGTAAGAGGCGCTTGTTGGGAGATTGAACGATGTGTGGAAGATTTAGGCATGCAACTCTTATGTTTGCCAACACATTACATGGATACCATTGGCACTTGGCGTTGTATTTTTGATGAAGAAAACGAACCTATTTTTGAGCTTGCCGATAAATATAACCTCGCTGTAGAGATTCATCCTTATGATGGTGAAAAGTTTATAAAACTTGAAAACACCTCTTGGCGCTTTCATTTGATTTGGATGTTAGCACAATGCGCTGATGCCTATCACTTTTTAACCTTAAATGGTTATTATGAAAAATATAAAAACATGAGAATTTGCTTTGCTCATGGAGGACAATTAGCTCAAATCAACTTAGGAAGACGTATTCAAGGCTTCGACGGTAGACCTGACCTATTCGAAAACAAAACACACCCAAGAAAAGCTGTAGGGCATAAAAATATTTTCTTTGATACACTTGTTCATGATACTGGCGGACTAGAATTACTCATTAAAAATCAAGGCTCCAATCAAATACTGATGGGATTAGATGATCCTTATCCGTTGGGAGAAATGGAAAGTGAAAAACAAAGTTCTTATCCTGGAAAAATATTAGATCTTGCTGTTAACCAGAACATTATTGATAACACACAACGTGATGCTATTTGGGAAGACAATGTAATTCAGTGGTTGTGCGGTGATGATAAAGCTGCAAAGCAAAAATTAATCAATAGAATTCTTTCGTAAGTCATATTTTAAATCAAAAAAAACCTTTCAATTTGATAAACAGAATTGAAAGGTTTTTTTTTAAAATCGGCTTTTTTTTACAAGCCTAAAACAGTCAAACCTTGCTCAAAAACAACATCAACAGGAATGCTAGCATCACTTAATCGGTCGAGATCCGCTTGAAGTTCTACCGAAATCAATCCCATTTCAGAAACTAACTTTGCTACACCATCATAATCTCCATCACCTTGAAGCGTTAATATAACACTTGACAAGTCTTCCATTGCAGCTTCCATTTTTTTGAAATTCACTTTATACGTTCCATTGGCTCCTCTCTCGAATGCACCTTTCTCTTTAAAGAAATTAAAACGAATCATGTTGGCTTTTCCATGTGCTGAAGACGCACCAAAACGTACAGATCTGAAAATCCCAGCCATAAAAGTTACCATATTATCTTTTAAATCTTCTTCTAATTCACCTTTATTATGTAACTGCTGAATCATGTACAAACCTAGAATATCTGCTTTTCCTTCCTCTAAGGCACTAGCATGTTCTTTTAATGCTGTTCTTACAGTACCTTTTCCGTCCAATGTATTTTTAATTCCTAATCCGTGAGCAACCTCATGAAACATAGTATTTGCAAAAAAGGCATCGAATGTAATATGCTTGCGCTGGGATTCATCGATTAATACTTCAGAAATTGGCACTAAAATTTTATCAAATTTAGCACGCATTGCATTTTTCAGTTGTAAACGACGTGTTCCTTTTTGCAATTGAACTTCCTCATCATTAGGTAAGTTAATTGCTATTGTTTTACTACCAGAATTACAATCGCCTGCGTAATAAACAACATCATAAGCATTCAAATCACTATCTGTTCCCGGTGTTTCTTTTTTGTATTTTGGATCGACAGGTAAGCCTTTTTGAAGTTCAGGAAGATACTTGCTAAATTTCGCTAAACGCTGACTCCATTCCTGATCTTTAATTAAAACGTATGCTTCATGAGCAGCCTTGTTTCCAAACAATTGATCTTCATAAGTTTCAATAGGACCAATAACGATATCTAAAGTATTGGTTTTCATATCCATCCATGCTAAATCGCTTGGCTGATAGTTGTCATCTAATAAAGCTTGAGCTCTGAGTTCTAAATATGTTTTCAATCCAGCATTTTCAGCCAATTCTGCGGCCATTTTCAAAATATCTGAAACCTCTTTTAACTCGTTTGCAAATTGTTTGTGATAAGGCACTGTATACAAATTCCCTTTGGTATCACGTCTTATGAAGGTATACAAACTTGATTTATTTTCTAAAGTTAAATCCTCAAATTCTTCCTTAGACATATCTTTAGGATAAAAATTT
>JBGCDT010000500.1:0-15022 GCA_045105695.1 Saprospiraceae bacterium
CATTCCTGATTCCAACTATAAGTAGACGAATCCTGCGTAACATATTCCAAAGATGGAGAGCTCCAATTTCCAGAATTATAATCATCTACAAGTGGAATCAGCCCCATCACTCTGTCCAAATCGTATAGAAAATATCGCCACTGCTTCCCTGGTTTTCTTTCCCTCCAACGGCGGTTGTTATTCCCTGGCCAGTCTGTATTGTCTAAGTAGATTTCTGCTAAAAAATAATCTGCAAAGTGATCTGGATCAATCCAGGTTTTTAGCGTCTCCATGTCTTCTGCGTTGTTGAAATCTGCATCTTCTATGAAGTCAGAGTAGTCATCCCAGGCATCTAAATTCCCTTGGTCGAGTTTGTCTTTTCGTTGCACAACGTCTACTTCATCTTTGTCAATTCCGTAGTGTGTTTCCAAATATCGCCAGTCCATTTTTTCTCTCATGTTGTGAATTCCAAAGTACTGACCGTTCATATAAACGATGGCCGGGCGGAAAGCCTGGAACTCCATATCTGGATCTTTTATCATGGCATCTACGTCATCAATATCGCGGAGCAAGCCACTGGCAACTGCATCTCTAAACATAGTTTTCTTCCAATCCGAACCTGAGTTGCGCAGCACCAAGGCTCCATACTCTGAGTACTCCTGATCTGGAAAAAGTGGATAATTTATTTTGTTAGCACCATATTCACTTCTTGCGGTAAGTGACAAGCTTTTATGATCATAGGTTTGGCTGTAGCCACCAAAAACCTGAATCCCTAAATTTTGTCCAAAACCAAAAGTACCATCTGGTTCAAAGAATTCTACATGAACTTCATGCTCTATATCATCCGACCAATTTGGATAAATACCATTTTCTAAACCAAAGATATTTGCAGTATCGGAGGAAATACAAAAGATGGCAAAGTCATGTTCTACACCAAATAGATAGGTATTCGTAGTGGTACGACTAGGGATGAAATCAGCATGAAAAGTACGGGAGCGCAAAACCGTTGTAGAATCAATTGTCAGCGAAGTATTGTAAATTTCATCATCCTCATTTGGAACAGAACCATCGGTTGTATATCTAATAATGGCATCTTGTAAATCTGTACTTAGCGTCAATGTAAAAGCATTGTTATAATGTCCTGGAATCTGAGAAGCGACTGGTTGCTTCGCTAAGGCATTACCCAAACTTCCATTAGATTCATTCGGACTTGGAGCAGCAAAAACCATCCATTCACCAGAGCCATCACTTTCGCGACCGGTAGAAGTATCGGTAGTTTGAGGACCAAAACTGTAGCTGTCGATAACCGTAGTTCCATCAGAATGAATCAGCAGTAGATCTTCTCCACCAGAGGATAATTTAAACGAGGTATGCATACTACCTTGGTCTTCTTGATCGTCACACCAGAAGAGCAGAAAGCCATGTGGTGGAATAGAGATTCCTTCTGGAATCTGCCATTTTACTAGATTATTCGCATTGTCCGAAAGGAACATACCGCTGAGGCCAACGGTGGTTTCGCTGGCGTTGTAAAGTTCGATCCAGTCATCTGCTTCGTCTTCTTCATCTTCGATGACACTTGCATTGGAAGCAGCAAATTCGTTAATGACAATTTGTTGAGCAGAAAGGGAGGGTAAGCCGATCGATCCTAGGAATACGAAAAGCAGAATAATTGTGTAGCTGTAATTCTTCATGAGATTTTTCTTTGCAAAAACTTTAAAGATGCTATCATAACATTGCCTCCGTTGATAGGAATAGCAGGACTAACCTATTTTGCGAAAGCGCAGAACAATAGCGTTGTTAAATAATTTTGAAAGAAAAAAAGTTAGGAAAATTAAAGAGCCGCAATAGAAAATTCTATTGTGAATCAGTAGGGGAGAAGTAAATTTTAAGTTAGGAACGGTTTGGAAGAATAGATATATGATAACCGCTTTTCCAAAGGTAAAGAGAATATTTAACCGGTGCAAGGACTAATCTAAAGTTTTCTAAGATTCATCTAAAACGAGGCTGTTCTCATGGATGCTTTCGTAGCTTTGTGGTCAAATTCACAACCTGTTGATTACGGTAAGATTTTGCCGATCAATCAACTCTACTTATTAGGAAAACCAAACACCCAATCTATGCGACTGTTATTTACATTCTCCTTTTTATTGACTTCTATTTTGGCAATTGGCCAGACGGCTACTATCAAAGGCCAGCTTCAAGATGATGAAGCTCAAGCTGTTCCATTCGCCAACGTCATTCTTTATGCAGCTGCGGATAGCAGTATGATCAAAGTTGAACCGACGAACGAAGCTGGTATCTTCCAAATTCAAAATCTACCTGCCGGTAATTATTTCCTCAAAGCGAGTTATGTTGGCTATGCTGATATTTCAAAACCAAAAATGGCGCTGGCAGAGGGAGAAGTCATGGATCTTGGGGTATTATCCTTTGGAACTACTGCAGTAAATTTAGAAGGTGCAACAGTTACTGCCCGACGTGCACTGGTAGAAGTAAAACCTGACCGAACCGTTTTCAATGTTCAGGGAACCATCAATGCAGTTGGTGAAAACGGAATTGCACTTTTGCGAAAAGCTCCAGGTGTCATTGTCGATAATAACGACAATATTTCCGTACTCGGTCGGTCTGGCGTTTTGGTTTACATCGATGGAAAACGATTGCCGCTCACTGGAACGGAACTTAGCAATTATCTAAACTCACTGACCGCTGCGCAAATTGATCGTATAGACATCATCACAAACCCAGGTGCTAAATACGAAGCACAGGGGAATGCTGGTATTATTGACATCCGACTGAAGAAAGATAAAAACCTGGGAACGAATGGCTCTGTCAGCGGTACATTCAGCCAAGGTCGTTATTCAACTTACAACGGAACGGCTTCAGGTAATTATAGAAATAAGAAGATGAATATTTTTGCTTCTGCTGGAGCTGGTGGGGGAGAGAGCTTCAATGACATGGTTTTTAAAACGGAACAAAATGGTTTTTTTGTTGACGAAATAAATGAAACGATCAATGATAATCTGGATATGAATTACAGAGTGGGAGCTGATTTTTTCCTTACGGACAAAAGTACATTTGGCGTACTTGCCAGTGGTAATACAAATGCTCTGGAAAATGAAAGCTTGAACCGGCTTAAGTTATCTAATCTCGATACTAAGTTTGATGTTGATAGTATTTTGGTAGCAGAGAATAGCGCTTTGGCTAATATGTTCAACCAGACGTACAACATGAACTATAGCTACGATAGTCGCAAAGGCAGATCGCTAAATATAGATTTGGACTATGGAAGTTTCGCTACCTCTTCGGATAGAAATCAACCGAACCGTTATTACTACAGCGAGGGAGATATTGTTGCTAACAATATAGCTACAGAACGAATCATCGATTTTGAGACAGCTACGGATATTGATATTTATACCGGTAAAATTGATTTTGAAGAAGAAATTTTTGGTGGAAAATTAGGCTTAGGAACAAAATACAGTAAGGTCGTTTCCGAAAATGATTTCTTGGTTTTTGATGTGGAGGGAACTGACCGAGTTAGAAATGACGACCAGTCTAATATCTTTTTGTACGATGAATCAGTCTACGCAGGTTATGTCAATTTCGCTAGAGCCATCAATCAAAAATGGAACTTCTCCGCAGGGCTCCGAGCCGAGCAGACAGATGCGGAAGGCGAACTGACAGCTTTCAATAATATGGCCTCTGACAGTACGGTGGATCTACACTACCTACAATGGTTTCCTTCTGCAGGACTGACTTTTCAAGCCGCTCCGATGCATGCCTTTGCCTTGAATTATGGTCGCAGAATAAACCGACCGGATTACAACGTTTTAAATCCTTTTGAAAATAGAATGAGTGAGTTGTCTTACGAAAAAGGAAACCCAAGACTGAATCCTGAGATCGTAAACAACTTCGAGATTGGCTACACCTACGCCTACCGATACAACGTAAAATTATCTTACAGTAAAACCACCGATCAGATTACTCGATTGATCTCCGCAGATGAAGAAGATCCAAGAGCTGGTTTCATCACCTGGGCAAACCTGGCGGAGCAAACTATTTATAATCTTAATGTTAGTTTGCCTTTCCAATTTACCAAATGGTGGAATGGCTACTTCAACCTCAGTGGTGGCTATCAGGACAATCAGGCGGAATACGATACTGGTTTCAGCGTAGATGTACAAGCTTGGACCTACAACATTTATCAGCAACAGACTTTCACTTTGCCAAAAGGCTTTGTAGCGGAATGCTCTGGTTATTTTGCTGGCCCTGGGGTTTGGGGAGGTGTCTTTGAATATGATGAGACCTTCGCCATCGGCCTTGGTTTGCAAAAAAGATTCTTGAACGATCAACTCAATATCAGAATGGCGGTAACGGACATTTTCTATGAATCTGGCTGGGCTGGCGTTTCTGAATTTGGAGGTGCAAAATCTGAAGGAAACGGAAACTGGGACAGTCGTCGATTTACGATTAGCGCAAATTACAATTTTGGAAATCAGAATGTGAAGAGTCGTAAGCGTAAGGTTGGGATTGAGGAGGAAGCGGGGAGGGTTAATTGAATGAAAAATTGAGGTAATTATCTAGTGCGAATTGTTTTGCCACGAAGGCACTAAGTCACGAAGCTAAGCGACAAAGAAGAGGAAGACACGAAATTGTAATTTGAGCCTTTGTGGCGCATTCTTTACTTAAGATGCTGAATAGTTACAATGTGAATTAAAATTAAAAGGTCTTTTGACGTGCGTTACCTTTGCGCCTATCTTTAGGATCTTGCGCAGTAGGGGTAGCAACAGAGGAAGAATTCGTAAAGTAGTTGCGTGTGAGTATTGTTATTCACAAAGACCCCTGATCTAAAGAAAAAATGCTTACCACGATTTCTAAAAATCGCAGCGTGAATTTTTTAGCTAGGCCAAAAAAACTCGTCAAACAATTACAAATTGCAAGACGAGTTTTTTCTCTTTGAGTTCTTTCTTTTGGCTATTCCACAACCACCCGCTCCATCCAAAATCCAGTCTCCGTTTCCACCCTTAGGAAGTAAACCCCATCAGCCAAATCTCCCAACTCAATACTCCAAACAGCAGCCATTCCATCCTTCGTAAAATGCTGAACCGTTCTGCCCAATAAGTCAATTACATGAAGTTCCATTTCTGAAAAGTTTCCTTCGATATTGATTAATCCATTGGTCGGATTTGGATAAATATTTAGATCGCCTTTAGATAATTTTGCTACGCTAACATCTATCAAGGAAACAGAACCTTCGATGATACAGCCATTCGCATCCGTGATAGTATAGTTATAAGTACCGCCAGCCAGCTCACTGATTGTTAACTCCGAATCGCCTGTATTCCATTCAATACTATAAGGTGCTAAACCTCCTGTTGGAGCAATGGTAATCATTCCACCACCTCCATTGAGTGGCTCTTCTATGGTTTCTTCTATTTGGAATAATACGGGTTCCCCTATGGAATAACTAACCGTGTCCTGACAACCAGCCTGATCTGTAACAGTCACTAAATAACTGCCTGCCGAAAGTCCTCCAATACTGTCTTCAACTACACCAGTAGACCATTCAAAATTATACCCAGGTGTTCCTCCATTTACATCAATGGAAATGCTGGCATCTTCCGATTCAAAACAAGTAATCTGATTGATAGTAGAAATGATATTAATCATTGGTGCTTCTGTGATGTTGAACGTTTCTTCAAAAGAACAACCATTGGCATCCGTCAATGTAAGAGTGTATTCTGCTGCTGCTAAATCAGTTGTAAGAGCATTGTTATCTCCGTTTGACCAATTGTAGTTGTAAGGAGCTACACCTCCAGAAATATTGGTAGAAAGGCTTCCTGTCATTCCCTCAAAACATTCATTGTCAACTTGATCGTAAGTGGCTTCCAGAATTGGAGGATTAACTAAAGTCTCCTGTTCTTCAGTAACACAGTCATTGGCATCTGTAATTGTCACACTGTATTCGCCAGCGGATAAGTTGTTTAATTCATCATCAGTAGAGCCGTCAATCCACTCGTAGGTAAATGGTGCCGTTCCTCCAATGATGGACAAAGCTAATGCCCCATCAGAAGCATCATTACATACGACAGGGAAACCTACCAGGGTAGAAAGTAATTGTGCAGGTTCTTCTACTGAAAAGGTTTGTACGGTAGTACAGGCAAGTTCATCGGTTACAGTAAGTGTGTAATCTCCTTGCATTAAATTTTCTAAAAGTGGGGTAGTTGCTCCTGTGTTCCAAAGGAGTTGATAGCCACCCGTTCCACCACTTGTATTTACTTGTATGCTCCCGTCGTTGTCGTTGTAGCAATCCAAGTTTATTACATTGGATGCAACAGTAATTTCAGTAGGTTCTGTTATTTCAAAAAGGTCAGTGAAGGTACAGTCGTTTCCATCCGTAATCGTAACCGAGTACTCTCCAGCTGTTAAAGCTCCTGCTGAATTTTCAGGGACACCGTTACTCCAGGAGTAGGTATAATTACCAACGCCACCTGTCGCATTCAAAGAAATAACACCATTGTTTTCACCAAAACAATTATTGTTGGTTTGCTGAAAGGCAGTGTAGCTGATAGACTCAGGTTCTGTCACTTCGATGTTTTGCTCATACGTGCAACCATTGTTATCTGTAATAACTAAATTATAGTTAGCTGCAACCAAGTCTTCAATTTGCGATTCGTTGGAACCTGTATTCCAGGAATAGTTGTAAGGCGAAATACCTCCGTTAGCTTCTACTGAGATTGCTCCGCTGGCGTCACCTGCACATGATACAGTTGTTGTAACGAAAGGAGCAGTTAGTGCCTCTGGTTGAGTTATCGAAATGGTCTCCGTAAGTACACAATCGTTTTCGTCAACTATAGTGACAATATAATTCCCTTGCTCTAATTGATTGATAGATAGACCATTTTCGCCATTGCTCCAGTTGAGGTCGTAGGCACCGGTTCCTCCATTGACACTTAAATTGATCGCTCCATTGTTTCCATCAAAACAAGAAACGTTTTGAACTTGAGGAGTAGTTGCTAGTCCGTTTGGCTCATCAATAATATAGCTTTCGCTAAACGTGCACGCATTGTTATCTGTCACTGTAACGATGTAAGTTCCGCTGCTCAGATTGTTTAGGTTTTCACTGGTTGAGCTGTTGTTCCAATTGGTTTGATACGGCGCTGCTCCTCCATTCGTACTTAGAGAAATACTACCATTGCTTTCGCCAAAACAGTTGATGTTGCTAAGGGCGGCTTGTGATTCTAGGGCCGTTGGATTTGTCAGATTTGTAGTCTCCAAAGTTGTACAACCTGCGGCATCTGTAATGGTCACAGTATAAGTTGCTGCTGCTAAATTATTAATCACATCATCATTACTTCCAGTATTCCAATTGTAATTGTAGTCTCCATTTCCTCCACTAGCAGAAACAGATAACTGACCATCGTTTCCGTCGTGGCAATTAATTTCGGTAACGGTCAAGTCGCTATTCAACTCTGTAGGTTCTTCAATGTTTACCGTTTCTAACTGCGTACAACCAGACAAATCAGTAACGGTAACTAAGTAAGTCGATGGCTCTAAATTATTTACTGTAGTCGTCGTTGCGCCATTGCTCCATAGGTATTGGTAATTGCCCTGACCACCTTCTGAGCTAATACTTACCGATCCATTATTCATTCCAAAACAACTGACATTTTGTGCTGCCAGAGTAGAAGTGATGATTTCTTCCTGCTGAACAGAGGTCGTTTCTACCAACGTGCACGCATTGTTATCTGTAATGGTTACGATGTAATCGCCTGCTGCCAGATTTGTGATTTGATTGGTAGTTGCTCCGTTATTCCACGCAAAATTGTAAGGTCCTGCTCCGCCACTTGGGTTTAAAGTTACAGAGCCGTTATTACCACCGTTACAAGCGACATCGGTTTGACTAGCGTTAAGAACGATAGGCGCTGGTTCTGTAATTTCTACGGATGCTACATTTGTACAATTGCTATTGTCTGTTATGGTGACGGTATAATTAGCTGCTGCTAAATTATTTAGATTAGCAGTGGTTTCATCATTGTTCCATAAGAAGTTGTAAGGCCCTTGACCACCAGTAGTGCTCAGTGAAATACTTCCTGTAGGAGTATTGTTACAATTTAAGTTTGTTTGATTAATGGTGTTTAGAATTTGCGGGTTTTCTGCCAAAGCAATGCTCTCTACAGCCGTACATCCATTGTCATCAGAAACGGTAACTGCGTAAGTTGCCGCTGCAATATTTGTTAGCTCTGTTGCTGTTGATCCATTGCTCCAGAGGTAAGAATGAAGGCCAGTTCCTCCATTAGCATTTACGGAAAGTGAACCATTATTATTACCAAAACAGGCAATAGCATTTGTTTGAACAGTCGCAGTTAATAAAGAAGGTTGATCCACTGTATATGAATAATCTGAGCTACATCCATTAGAATCTGTAACTGTCAATAGATAGTTTCCAGCAGCTAAATTATTTACTATAGCTGTTGTATCTCCTGTATTCCAGGCGTAGTTGTACGTCCCGCTTCCGCCATCTATATCTACATTAATAGTAGCATTGGTATTTCCAAAACAAGACAGTTCACCAACTTGAGCCGTAGCTATAACTGGCTCAGGAGAACCAATCGTAAGACTGTCTGTGTATTCACAACCTGTCGCATCCGTTATGGTAACCCAATAACCACCTACGTCGAGGTTTAGATTTGTAGCCGTACTTGCGTTATTACTCCAATCAAAATCATAAGGCATATTTCCTCCGCTCACATTTAGCTCGATACTTCCAGTGCCAGTACCAGCACAGGGGAGATCTGTAACGGTCTCATTACCATTTATTGGAGAGGAAGCTAAAATCTCAGTTGTTTCTACCCAAGTACAATTTTCATTATCAGTAACTGTAACAGTATAAAGCCCTGCATCCAAATTTTCTATATCATCTGAAGAACCAGAAGCACCATTACTCCAGGCATAAGAATTACCTCCGCTGCCACCTTCCATATCGACATCAATAGTTCCGACAGGTAAACCACCACAGGCATGTTCCAAATCAAAGCTACCGGTGAGCGCCAAAGGTTCGGTATAATTGAAGTTCATAACTTCCGTACAGGAATTCATATCTGTAATGGTCAGTGCATAAGTGCCGGCTGAAAGATTTGCTTCGTCTGGAGTGGTAGCTCCTGTCGACCATAAGTAGGTGTAAGGAAAAGTCCCTCCGCTCACCGCAACATCAATGTTCGCAAGATCTCCGTTGCAGGCGATTCCCGTTTCTACCGCAGAAGTACTTATCGCAGGAGGAGCAGTGATAGCAACGCTCTCTGTTTTTGTACAGAAAAAAGCATCCGTAACCGTTACGGTATAAATACCAAAGCCAATATTATTTAAGTCTTGAGTCGTTGCGCCATTGGTCCATTGGTAGGTAAAACTTCCAGTTCCGTTTACCGAAAGGTCAATATTACCATTGGTGGCGGAGTTACAATTCAGATCCTGATCGGTATAGCTGAGGTCGAAAGAAGGGGAGAGGTCAATCGTAATTTCGTCAGTTTGTGTACTTCCAGATGCGTCTGTTACCGTAACGGCATATAGATTTGTTCCTACGTTTGGAACGACTTCCAATGTAGCATTTGTAGATCCATTATTCCAGTTATAAGTACAATTGAAACAAGGAGAGTAGGAGGCATCTAAAGTAACATTCGTAGGAATACAAAGCGTTGTGTTTTCGCCAATGTACAAAGTTCCTTGAGCATGAGGAGCACCTGGAGTTCCTTTCAATTCAGCAGAAGGAGCCCAGCTTGTTGGCAGCGCATTGTCTAATAAATGATCTATCAATTGTAAGGTCGGACCATTTCCGTCAGGAGCTTCTGGCCAAGGTAATTTATCATCGTAAAGAACCGTATCCATGAAAGAACGGTCTGCGTTATTGATGCTGATCCATTCGCCACCATTGCTCAATCCAACACTTCCGGTTACAGAATTTCCAAAACTGGCTACATAACTGGTTACCGTTGGATGTACATTTTGGAAACGTATTACATCTTCTACCAGCACTAAATATCCTTCGCCACCTATGAATGTGTTTTGTGGAATATTGAAATAATTTCCCTTCTCATCTTCCAAAAACCAACCAGAGACGTCTACGGTTTCTGTTCCATAATTGTACAACTCAATCCAGTCTCCTGCATCGCAAGTATCTGGCGAATGATAGTTTATTTCATTAATAACAATGTCTCCAATTTGGGTAGAACCTAAACTAAAATTCGCAGTGATATCGCCGTTGCCATTTAGATTCATGGTGGTGACTGGATCATTGCCCAATGCACTTGGCGTCCAACCGGTGAAGAAGTAACCAGGGTTTGGCGCCGCTCGCAAAGGAACATCTACTCCTGAGAAATACTGTCCGCTCCAAGGGAAGTTCACCTCTCTAAAATTCATAGTATTCAGGTGAATGGTTCCACCTGCTTGCGGAGAAGCATCCAAATCAAGATCTACGACATCCGTAATAATATCGTAATACTCATCGTACTGATTCCACATTTCTTCTGTACGATTATTCGCAAAAATGCGGGCGCGGTCTATATTGGTTGCGTAATAATTGTTGTCCCACCACTCTTCTGCATGCTGATCTATTTCTACTTCGTAAACGGCTTCAAATTCATCTAACCTGTTTAGCAATCGGTCTGGAGTATAAAGAATATTCAGGAAGTCTGCCATTCGATTGATAAACTTCAGACGGAACTCGTCGTTCATCATCAACTTACGAAGCATGAGGGTAGACCATTCTTTGTTGTGGTCTTCTGTTTGTGTTTCTGCCAAGACCATTTCCAAAGAAGCGGCATCGTAATCACCAGAGTTGTAATCACCACTCAAAGGAATCAGTCCAAAACATCTGTCCTGATCATAAAGAAAATACCTCCAGGTAGAACCTTCCTCACGGAGTCGCCAACCTTTATTGTTATTGTCTGGCCAGTCGTTATTATCTATATATACTTGGTGTAAGAAATAGTCAATATAATGATCGAGGTCCATCCAGGTTTGAATGGCTGCATAGTCAGTTGGATCTGTGAAATCTCCATCTTCGATAAGGTCTCGGTATTCGTCCCAAGCATCTTGATTACCATGCTCCAAACCATTTTGTTTTTGAACGATGTCTGCATCTCCTTTTTCAATATCGTAATGCGTTTTCAAAAATCGCCAATCCAATTTCTCTCTAAGGTTATGAATTCCAAAGTATTCTCCATTCAAATAAACAATAGCTGGTCGATAGCCCTGAAATTCCATATCAGGGTCTTTTATCATTGGGTCAACTTCGTCTAAATTTTTCACAAGGCTAGTGGCGTATGCATCTCTGAATAATGACTTCGACCAGTCGTTACCAGAGGCTCTTAGAATGAAAGAACCATATTCGTCGTAAGGCAAATCTGGGAATAGGGGATAGCTGATTTTATTATTACCATATTGATTTTTAGCTACGAATGAAATTCCTTTATGCGGATAGCTTTGGCTAAAACCTCCATGAACCTGTACGCCTAAATCTTGACGAAAACCAAAAGTGCCATCCGTTTCATACAACTCTACATGGCAAGGCACCTCGATGTCGTCATCCCAATTGGTATAAATTCCATCATCTCCAAAGAAGTTATCATCATCTGTAGAAACACAAAAAATTGGCATCGTGTGGCTAATGCCATACATATAAGTATGTGTCATGGTACGACTGGGATCCATTCCTGATTTGAAAGTTCTTGCACGAAGCACGGTCGTTTCATCAATGTCCAAAGCATTATTATATTCATCAGAAGAGGAAGTCGGATTAGAACCGTCTAGAGTATATCGGATAGTTGCGCCAGGTGTTGTTGTACTGAGTTCAACTACGATGTCATTACTATAATGACCACCCTCTAAAGTTGCGAGTGGCATAACTGCCACGGTGCTACCGCCTCCGTTGCTTGCTTCAGGAGTAGGCGTTCCAAAGAAAACCCAGGGTGTTCCGCCATCGGTTGATCTACCGAAAGAGATGTTTGCAGTTTGTGGTCCATAAGTATAACTGTCAATAACAGTAGTTCCATCCGAAGCGACTAAGGCGACTGATTCTCCACCAGAGCCTAATTTGAAATTAGTATGCTGTGGACCTTGGATATCTTGATTGTCGCACCAAAAGAGAAGGAATCCATTTCCAGGAATGGTAGTACCAGCAGGGATAGTCCATTTGGTCGTATTGATCAGATCATCTGTGAGGAAATACCCGCCGATATTTACTGGGCTGGAAGAAGAGTTGTATAATTCAATCCAGTCATCATCTTCTCCGAATTCGTCGACGTTCACATTGGAGTTGGACGCTAGGAACTCGTTAATGTATACCTGTTGAGAAAAAATGTAAGTAGTAGTGAGTTGGAGCAATAGAAAGACTACTCCAATTTTTTTGTAAAGTGTGAAATTTTTCATTTGTAATTTTTTGGTTGCAATAACAATATTCCTGAGAAAAGTCAAAATCGTTAGTTCAATAGAAAGTAGTCAACCTAATAGCATATCCATTAAAACATCATTCCGAAAAGGGAAGTACAGTTAATCGGTTGCTAAAAGGCACTGTAGTAATTTGTGAGAATGCAGGATTTGCCAGAGTGTTGGCTAAATTAGCCATAGCATTTTGATGGGCTTTCAAATAAAAACACAAATTTAACTCATTGTCGAGCAAAAGTAAAATTTATCAAGAGGTTCTTACAGGGACAAAATAATAGAGAAAAAAGGGGGGGAATAGCTTTGGCCATCACAAAAATGAATACATTAATCATTGATAATCAAAAGCTTAGTAGGATAATTTGTTTTAAGAGGTCTTGTTATTGATAATTGAGCTGGAATTTTATTTGGGATATAGTCTGTTTTAAGACCTTTATTTCTATTTTTGGCACTCATTATCTACTGGAAATAGGGTGTTTTACACCTAAAAATAGAGTCCATATGTCATTTTCAGAACATTATTCTTTTTCAGTAGTTTAATAGTACTTAGTAGCCATGAACCATTATTCACGCTAAACTCCATCCAATGAGTGTTCTAGATTATGCCCGGGTATGTATTTACAGGGTCAACAAAAAAGGCTTAGAGATTTTCTTAATTAATACTGGTGCAGAAGAATGGCAAATTCCTGCTGGCAAACTAAGTATATCCTCCTCCACTTTCAACTCCGCTGACATGATCGAATTAGAGTCAGATGGCGAGGTCGGAAAAGTTTTAGCCATCGAAGGTGACTGGCATGAAATCCCTTCTATCCGTAGAATGATTAAAGATGATGTAAAAATTGTTGCAAGCCATGTGATTCAAAAATTACCGGAAGCTGAGGAGGGTACTTACTTCGCTATAAAAGAAGCTTTCAAAAAAGTATTACCGGCAGAGTATAATTCTCTGAAAGAGTTGAAGGATATTCTGATTGATAGGAATCAGGCGAAGTACGTTTAGCTTCTTGTTGAGAAACGTAGAGGGGGATCTTTAATCATACAGTTTGAACTTGTAGCGATTGCTCTTTCTCATAGCTCAATTATTTTCCTGTTCAAAAATCTAGAATTTATTATCCTCTGGTGAAAAGAATTCTCACCGCCACTTTTAGAAGTGGCAGCGCGAACTTTTCATTAATAACAAAGTGCACACGAAAGAAGGCATTTTTAATTTTTATTTCAATTTTTCATTTTCATTCCAACCGTGGCTACTATAGAAAACAACGCAATCCAGCAAACCAATTTCAACTTCCCAGGCCAAACGGCTTTTTACAAAGGAAAGGTCAGAGATGTCTACACCCTTGGCGAATTACTCGTCATGGTGGCTTCTGATAGAATCTCCTCGTTCGACCATGTGCTACCAAAACCTATTCCTTTCAAAGGACAGGTATTGAATCAATTAGCAGCTCACTTCCTCGAAGCGACTAGTGATATTGTTCCCAATTGGAGAACATCTTCTCCCGACCCAAACATAACTATTGGTCATGCCTGTGAGCCTTTTCCCATCGAAATGGTCATCCGTGGATACATGGCTGGTCATGCGGCTCGGACGTACAAATCAGGTTTGCGAACGCTTTGTGGCGTTGATTTGCCGGAAGGTATGAAGGAGAATGATCGGTTTCCGAAACCTATTATCACACCAGCTACTAAAGCAGAGGAAGGACATGACGAAGATATTTCTCGCGAAGACATTATTGCTAAAGGAATTGTAAGCGAGGAAGATTATGTGCAGTTGGAAAAATATACGCATGCGCTTTTTCAGAGAGGAACAGAGATGGCTGCTGCTCAGGGATTAATCTTAGTAGATACTAAATACGAGTTCGGAAAGAAGGATGGAAAAATCTATGTGATTGATGAAATTCATACGCCAGACAGTTCCAGATATTTCTATACAGAAGGTTATGAAGAGCGACAAGCTACTGGTGAAAAACAAAAACAGCTGTCTAAAGAATTCGTTCGTGAATGGCTGATGGAGAATGGCTTCCAAGGACTAGAAGGTCAGCAAATGCCAGTGATGCCAGACGAGTTTGTAAATAAAGTCACGGAACGTTACATAGAATTATTCGAGCTGATCACAGGTCGCCAATTTGAGAGAGGTGATACCGAAAATATAGAAGAACGTATTGAGCGTAACGTTCTTAATTGGCTGAAAGTCAATAGTTAACGGAGAGCATAGGTTTAACTTTGCGCTTGCCTTCAGAACCTCGCGCAGTTGTAAGAGAGTGTTTGGAAGAGTTCGTAAAGCGGAGTCCAGGTGGTATACTTTGATCACTTTACGAACTATAATTTATGTCGAACGAAAATTCAATTGGCTCTCAGAAAATACATTCTTAGTATTTCTAACAATACATTTACAATTAAGAATCTCCCTCTGCATACCCTCGTAGATATTCAAAAT
This sequence comes from Saprospiraceae bacterium, assembly GCA_045105695.1. Lineage (GTDB taxonomy): Bacteria > Bacteroidota > Bacteroidia > Chitinophagales > Saprospiraceae > CALGLS01. The sequence continues at coordinate 14,843 of JBGCDT010000500.1, forward strand.
GCTTTCCTAGTTCACCATTCTTTGTAACAGTCGCACGTTCAATCACATCGCTGTTTTCTTTATCCAAAAGTTCCTCTAATACATTTGCAATAAACTGCTCCCCAAAGCTAGTGGAAGCGTCACGCGGTAACTCATTTGGCAAATTATCCACCGTCATCATATCAATGACCTCTGTCTGGT
>JBGCDT010000501.1:0-7170 GCA_045105695.1 Saprospiraceae bacterium
TCATAAAGCGGTTGAATGCGAGATTTCATACGTTACCTCTCAGCCGCTTTACGAGCTGTCGCTCTCCCACCAAGCCACTGCACCAGATCCATAAAGGCAGGCGCAAAGCTTTAAATCACCGCGCAATCATCAACTTCTCCGTCTCCTTCCCTTCGCTATGTTCTAATTGCAAAAAATAAACTCCTACTGGAATAGTAGCTACCGGAATTGGTTGGACAAAATTTCCAAGATTCTCACTTTCGTAAAAAAGTTGTCCACTAGCATTGAACAATCGAACGTTCACAGGGCCGCTGATCTCCTTTTTCAAACTAACGTAAACACATTGTTGAGCAGGGTTTGGAAAAACAGTTATTGCTTCTTCAAAATCATTTTCCTGCTCTTCACAAGTTCCATAATCTAGCAAACCAGAGCGCTGCGTTTCTAAAGTTGCTATCATCCGTTGCTTTTGTCCTTCGGTGAACAACTTCATACAACTGTCATCAACGTAGTCCATAAAATTCATAAACATATCTCTAGTGCCGCAAGACAATTGTGGGTACCTCGGACAGCCGCTGTAAGAAAAAGCTTGCTGAGGCGTATCGTCTACACCGTCATCACTGTCGCAGGCAGAGCCGGAGAAGGTGTGATTGAGTCCGAAGTAATGTCCGATTTCGTGAGTGGTCGTTCTTCCGAGGTGGAAAGGATATTCAGTGCAACCTGTTCCGAAATAGTGATAATCTATGATGACTCCGTCTTCGTCAGGAAAGGCTGGATCGAAGCTGGCTGTTTTTCCTAAGAATTTCCTACAGGTATTTCCTACCCAAATATTTAAGTAACGTGTTGGATCCCAGGCAGTTGAACCACCTTCTTCATCGTAATATAACTTTGCTCTATTCGCTACGGTCTTTGTATCAATAGCATTAGCAATACAATCTTCACTAGTTTCTTTATAAATAATTCCGTCACTGGGTTGCCCATCTGGATCTCTCGTAGCAAGGCAAAAGCGAAATCCAACAGTTGCTTTTAGTGATCTAAACTCAGCAGGAATTGATTCCGCTCCTAAGTTTTGTCCGTTATAATCTTCGTTGAGTACAGCTATTTGAGAACGTACTTGCCAGGGAGATAGTTTTTCCTCTTCATTGCTATAGAGCACATGAACGACAACAGGGATCACATATTCCTCACGTGTAAGACTATTGTTCGCATTTTCTTTTAACCAGCTTTGAATAGCCGTTTCTTTATCTAACAATGCTTCTAGGTCAGGTCGATCCAACTCTTTTCCGCAACGCAGTGGTTGCTGCGCGACAGACAAACAGTAAGAAGAAAAAAGAAATAGTATTAGACAAAATCTGTTTATCATAAAAGTTCAAAACAAAATAGATTACTGATTAATAAGCTTGTACAACGCATCGAGATTTGGTGTTAGAATAATATCTGTTCTTCTGTTCTTTGCTTTACCTTCTGTAGTTTCGTTAGATGCAACAGGTACGTAAAATGCTCTTCCAGCTGCTGTTACATTTTTAGGATTCACGCCACCTGGGCCAGTCAATTCTTTCACAACAGCAGTTGCTCGTTTTGCGCTTAAGTCCCAATTCTTAGCGGCTGTCCCATCGGAGTCGGTATGACCTTCTACTAAGATATTCATATCAGGATTCTCTTGTAATGCCGCTCCCAGTTTTCGAATAGCACTTCTCCCCTTCCAGTCAATTTTATCACTACCACTTGCAAAAAGCAAATCCTGACTTAGCGAAACGTATACCTTTCCGTTTGCTTCTGTAACCGTCAGATCAGCGTCGGTAAATCCGAGGAGTGCTTTGTTCACCTTAGTTCTTAAAGCGAGTAGCGCTGCATTCTTATTGTCTAGCAAAGTATTAAGTTCCTCTACTTGTCGTCTGTAATCATCGCAGTTTTCGACGGGTGCATTTTCGCAAGCGTCTAACTGAGCTTTGAGTTCTCCCATCGAAATTTGAAGACGATTTAATGCTCTCATATTGTCATCACGTTCCATACGGGCAGCGGCAAGATTCTCACTCAATTTTTGTGTTTCAGTAGAAGAGGCATTTAGCAAAAGCTTGTTTTCTTCCAGTAGTTCGTTATAGCGTCTTTCGATATCTTCGACGTAACGCACCTGAGTTTCATATTGCGTGCGCATTAACTCCGCTTCTGATCCCGAGGTTTCTACTTTTTGACGTAAGTCTGCCATGTCGCCTTCAGTATAGCTGTATTCTTTAGCTCGCTCTTTTAGTCCGCTGACTTGTTTTTGCCATCGTTTATTACTCTCCTGGAGTTCCTCATATTTTTTCTTGGGGACGCAGGAAGAGAAGAGTAAAGTGAAGCAAAGGATTGTTAAGCAGAAGTTGTATTGTTTTTTCATGATTGAATTGATTCAATTTGATTATGGTTAGTATTACACAAAAAATAATTTCAGATTCTTTAAACTCCTGTAAACTTCATAACCTACTTTCCCTTCGGTCATTACGGTCATAAAGTTTACAGGTAGAATCTGAAGTTAATTTTTCGTTGTTACTTAGATAACCCGAATATATAAAAAAATCACCTTCCAGTAACTGAAAGGTGATTTTCTTGTAATATTCAAACTGAGTTTTATTTACCCAAGTAAGATTTCAGATTGTTTCTGTTGTAGGATTTGCGCAAGCGGCGGATTGCTCTTTCTTTTATTTGACGAACACGCTCTCTCGTCAATCCATACTGCTCACCGATTTCTTCCAGCGTCAAAGACTTGTATCCGTTCAATCCATAGTAAGAGGAAAGTACTTCTACTTCTCTAGGAGAAAGGATCGACAAACCTTGCTGCACTTCATCTTTCAGCGACTGCTCCATCAGATCATTATCTGGGCTTTCTGATTCTCCAGAAGATACGACGTCTAACATTGTAGAGTCTCCATCCTCGCCACTGATTGGCGCATCAAAAGAAAGATGGCGACCATTTCCTTTCAACATATTCGTGATCTCCTTTGGACGCATATCCAGAATTTCTGCAAGCTCCTCATGTGTTGGTTCTCTTTCGAACTCTTGTACAAAATTTAGAAAAGCTTCATTGACCTTATTATAAGAACCCACCTTGTTTAATGGCAATCTTACAATTCTGGAATATTCTACGATAGACTGAAGGATGGATTGTCTGATCCACCAAACGGCATAAGAGATAAATTTGAATCCTTTGGTTTCATCAAAACGCTTGGCAGCTTTCATCAAACCCACATTTCCTTCATTGATCAAGTCACTTAAGGAAAGCCCCTGGTTTTGATATTGCTTAGCTACAGAAACCACAAAACGTAAGTTTGACTTAGTCATGGTTTCCAATGCTTCTTGATCGCCTTCGCGAATCAACTTAGCTAGCCTTGCCTCATCGTCTCCGGTAAGCATAGGAATTTTTCCAATATCGTTGAGATATTTGTCAAGGGCGAGACTCTCCCTTGCTGTAATTTTGTTAGTAATTTTTAATTGACGCATGTTCCGACCTTATAATTTTAAAAAGCTGTTGTGTAGTGTGTGCTAGAGGATAACCTTGCTACGAAAGCAGTCAAATTGTGTGTTTACCCATTACGAATTGATTTTGAACTTCATCTGCTGGTTTAATTTTCCCAACTCTTCGTTAGAAAGCCTCGCCGATGCTAAGGCATCGTCTACGTTTTCTGCCTCGATCTGAAAAAATTAATTCCAGCATATTCGTCCAAACCACTTTGTGCTGGGTATAAATAATACGCTTTAAATTAAAAAAAGTTGCTATTTATTTTTTATAAACTTTACTTTTTTGTAAAAAACCCTTAAACAAGCACGTTTTCTCTATTTACAAGCATTGCTCCAAAAAAGTTTCCGGTGATGGAATTATTTTTTGCTGAGCGTTGTTGCAAGCGCGTTTTTAACGTTTGACCACAAATAAACTTTGAGTAAGAACAGAAGGAGCAGGCATATGTTTGGTCTCTATTTTTATGAACGAAGGATTCTTTGTTCTTGAATTTCAAAAAGAAAAACGGCCCGAAGCGAGAGCGTCGAGCCGTTTTTCTAATCACATTTTGGAAAATACCTAACTGACTATGGAGAATTTTTTTGGACGTTTCGTGTCCAAGTGTCCAAGTGTCCAAGTGTCCAATGCAATAGTATTATCTTTCCATCACAATTTTATCCATTATGATTTTATCACTTATCTGAGCTATTTGAATATTTACATTTCCCTTCATGGTTTTCAATTCTTTAATTTGACTCAACAATTGAACACTTTCTTCTTTTTCAGGTGGAATAGGATGTTGAGTGATTCGTTGAATATCATAATACGTTTGGTAAATATCTTGAATTTGACCTTTAAGTTTCTTAACCTCAGGATATTGATTTAGCACTTCGCTTTCGGAAATGAGTTCCTTTTTATCCATAATGTCTTGGACTAAGACATTGTATTCTTGGGCAAGTGGATTTTGTACGGTTAGTATTATATAAAAAAGTGCCATCAAAAAAGTTATTGCTATGGATGAAAGAATTTTTACGGTTTTCATATTGTAGTTAATTTTAAGAATGAAAAAAGATTATCAAAGTTTGTTAATACCGTGGTGGTCTGTTATTCGAGAACAACGCCAAATCGAACACCATAACTTTCGTGCTTGCTTCCTCTCCAACTATTGTAAAAATCTACTCGCCAAAATTTTAATAATTTATTTAGCCCAATACCTACCTCCCAATAAGAACCTTCTGCTGGCGTATAGAGGTAGTGAATCGCAACGACTGGTTTGAGTAAGCTACTTTTGTTCTTATTGGTCAACCCATTCCATTGATGCTCATAGTGTCCCTGTAAATAGAAATTTGTAGTACTGTATTGGTAATAATCTAAAAGCTGAAAATCACCGATGTCATAATTATCAAAGTTGCCGTATATAGTTCGTTTCCCATTGAAATGTTTGAAATCTATAAAAGTTATTTTATCTCTCGATATGAAATCTCCTATTTCAAATAGGAAGTGACCAGTCCCCCATTTCATGGCATTATATATTTCAGATACTCGCAAGGCAATTTTTTGATAAGATAAATCCGAACCTAATACGTCCGGCAATGAACCTGAATATTCGATAGTTATAGCAGGGTAATAACTGAAAGATTTAAATGCTCCTCTTTGACGAATATACTGATGCCCTAACTGCCATCTGAGTTGTACGTTCCAAAGTAAAGCCTGATGTTCATCAAATTCCGTATTGAGCAATTCATCATTTATAGGAGTGTTTGAAGTAAATTTGCTGTCTTGTTTATCGTATTTTGAAAGGTTTTGAAGCGGACTTCGATTATTCCAACTTAGAGTGGTTGTTAATAAAAAATCTTTTATAGGTGCAACGGTATGGGTTACTTCTAAATAACTTTTTTCATAAATTTTGAGAAAATTATCTGTTCTTAAAAAGGTATAGAGCGTATTATTCAACGCATTCAGAGTACTTTCCTCATTGAATTGTTCAATAAAGCTCCCTCCTGAAAGTTGGATAGATGCTTTTTGGGAAGGAGCGTAGTATAACTGAGTAGATAATTGTGCCTGAAATCGTTTATTACCAAATCCATATCTCAGATTAGGTTTAAAGTTAATGAACTTACCTTTCTGAAAATATTGCGTAAAAGATACCTTTGGATTGACTACAAAACCTTCAATAGTATTGGGTGGAATAAATTCAAATAGGGATGGGATATACCAGTCTTGCTTCTTTTCCTGATTTTGAATCAGAGTGCCTGTAAAAAGTAGGTTAGGGATTTTTATTTTCTTACTCTTATTCCTTTTTTCATCAGATTTAGAAATACTTTCTTTATCAATTGTATTCGGATTTTCTTTATCAATCCCTTGCCCCATTAAAGTTACACACATTATCATGGACAACAACAATGTAAATGTTTCTTTGAAGTAAATGTTAAATTGATTCATCGAATTCATTTTTTGAAATTAATTATAGTGCAAAGAAACCCTCTCTTTCGTTGAAGTAAAAGTAGTTTGTGTCGAGCCACCAAATAGCGGTTTCAATTGCACAAAATCAGTTCGCCCACCTATGTTGCAACTCGTCAAGTTAGATTTGGCTTCTTACCTACACTTTTGCATATTTGTGAGTCTGATTTAAAAATAAATGAATAGTACAGAGATGTTTTCTAAAGAGCTTCGAAGAGAAATTACACAGATATTAATTTTATACTGCTTTATGGCTATAGGATATTATATTGCCTTGGTGATGGTTACAGGGGCGTATTATGCGTTTAAAGGAATAGGGCTAAACTATCTCATAAAAGCATTGCTTACTGCCCCTCTTTGGTGGTTGTTTTTCAGAAGATTAGAGGCATCTCCGTTTTGGAAGAAATTGTTGGTTCACTTTATCGCACTTCCCCTTTTTACCACTGTTTGGATGTGGGTTTACTACATGCTTTCTGACTCGATAGGGATGATAAGGGCGCAAGGCTCTCAGATTGTTTGGGATTTTTATATTACCGTTCTCTTTTATATCGTCCAGTTTGGTGTTTTTCACCTAATTGATTACTATAAAAAATTAAAACAACAACAACTATTGGCAATGCAATTGAGCCAATTGAATTTACAGAGTGAGTTGTCTGCATTGAAAGCACAATTAAACCCTCATTTTTTATACAATGTTTTCAATACCATCAATGCTGCCATTCCTGTTTCGGCAAAAAATGCACGAGATATGGTCAACAAACTCTCCGATTTATTTCGCTATCAATTGAAGGCATCGAGAGAAGAACTGGTAATGGTCATAGAGGAATTGGAATTTGTCAAAAAATACCTTGATTTAGAAAGAGAGCGGTTTGGAGATAGACTCCTTTTTGAAATTGATGTCGATGAAGAAATTTTGAATGTTAAAATTCCCCCGATGTTGCTTCAACCAATTGTAGAAAACTCAGTTAAACATGGTATCTCTCCATTAATAGAAGGTGGAAAAATTTCTTTGGATATCCGTAATATGGGAAGTTCCCTTCAAATTGTTATCAGCGATACAGGAGCAGGAATTGATAACCAACGAAAAAGTGACTTATTAAAGCGTGGAATTGGTTTGTCTAATACGGAAGAACGTTTAGAAAAAATGTATGGTAAAGGAATGGAATTAACAGACAATACCCCTAAAGGATTAATTGTGAAATTTGAAGTTCCAATAAACAACGAAAGTGAGTCCTTATGAAAAAAGTAATTATTATAGATGA
>JBGCDT010000502.1:0-3464 GCA_045105695.1 Saprospiraceae bacterium
ATTTCCTCTCTGAAAAAATAGACTGGTAAACTCAAAGAAATAGCTCCTGCCAAAATAATTTGCAAGCTAAAACGCAGCAGATCCTGATAGTCTTCCTTTGCTTTGAGCATTCGTGCAAACATCGGAAGCAATAGCCCCGCGAATAAAAACCCGATCATATTACTAGCATCCAAGAGGCGATAAGCTCCTGCATAAATCCCAGCCTCTGCCGCTCCATCTGGCAACATTCGTTCGATCATAACAGCATCTACACGTGTGTAAACTGTCATCAGAAAAATGGCTAAAGCATAAGGATAACTTTCTTTGATGATTCTTTTCAGAAAAGAGAAATCCAATTTCCAACCGCTCCAACTGACTTCGTTTCTTGTCAACCAAAGGGCTACAATTGCAGTAACGATCAACGTACTAATCTGTGCATAAATAAACCATTCGATCTGAAAGCGATCATAAAAAGATGGTATCCACAACAGTGGCGCACAAACGAGGATCATCAAAAACTTATTCAGCGAAGACAACCAACTGTCCGTCCGGTACCAACCTAGCGCTGCGATATTCGAGCGCAGGTATAGCATCAGTGAATTCAGAATGTGAATCAAAGTGAGCCACCATAAAAAAGAAAGATACTCTGGAGCGGTATATCCAGAAGGAATGGCCGTTAAAAAAATCACCAGCATGTAAAATACAGCCAGCAAGGTTTTCAACATCAAGACATTGGGAAAATAGCTTTTTAGTAAATCCCTATTTTGTGAGATGTGTTTGCTATTGAATGTGTGAATTCCAAAGTCGTTGATGATTTGCAATAGAAAGGTAAAGTTGAAAACAGCGAAGTACAATCCGAATTCTTCTTTACCTACAGCGTTCTGCACTACTCGGTCGATACCGAAAATGTAGATGGGTTTTATCAGCAGATTGATGCCGACGAGTAGGAGGATGTTGATTAGGAATTCGCGTTTCATTAATTAGTACTCAAACTCCTTCTGCTGATAAGGAAATCCAAACAAGCACCGTTCTCGTATCAACTTAGCTATCTTCGGAGACACCATCTCTTCCCAGCCTGGCTCATCGGTTTTTAACATTCGATGAACCTCCTCTGAGAAAATATGAAGATAGGCTGCATTAAAGCCTTTGACATCTATAATTTGGCCGCTATCCAATAAATGACGGTATAGAAATTTCACACCTTCTGGAACTGGCAGGTTTTCACAAGTCATCAAAACTTCACTACCTTCCTGTAAAGCGGGGTAGACATAGAGCTTCACATGACGTGTAAACAATTCTCCAAAAGCAGAGAGCAGACGACCTTCTTCGTTTTTATGATACCGGTCGCTAATCATTTCTAACAATTCGTGCACGCCAAAGACGACCCCTACTTTTTTCACTTTATAATCTGACAAATAGTTAACAACTTCCTGATGATGTTGACAACTCGTCACGACGACTGTTTGGCCCAAAGCACAAAGAATATCTGCCCGGTCGAGGAAATCCTGAGCATCGAGTTCGCCGTCACGACAAAGGTCTTTCATCGTAATTTCCGAAAGGAGAAAAGAGCGGGAAGCTTCTTCGCCAAGGTCATTCCTAAATTGCTCCCAACTGCATTTCAGCATATCCAAATTAACCAAGGTTGCTGGACGGAAACTTCCGCGAACAACCATCACATTTTTTTTATACAAAAACTCAGAGGCATGCACACTCTCTCCATCGGGGCGAAACATGGCCACGTCCGTTAACTTATGTTTTACGAGCATAAGACTTAGCCAACGATTGTCAAGGCTTTCAAATTCAGGCCCGGTGATGCGAATCATGTCTATGGCCACACGCCCGTGGAGGTTGTCCATCAAAGATTCCAAAAGCACTTCCGGGTTTTTATAATAATGATAACAAGCATAGACGAGGTTGACACCAAGGATGCCGACGGCTTGCTGCTGCAACTGATTGTCATTGTCCAGCATTTTTACATGGAGAATAATTTCGTTGGTTTGGCCATCAGGAGTCAGTTGGAATCGGAGGCCGAGCCAGCCATCGCCCTTGATCGTTCTGCTGTAGTTGATAGCGGCCACTGTATCTGCGAATACGAAGAAGTTCGTCTCTGGTCGCTCTGTACTTAAGCGGCTTTCCATCAGTTCGTATTCGTGGTCGAGCATTTTGTAAATCCGGGATTCGCAAACGTAGCGTCCACTGGCTTCTACACCGTAGATTTTATCAGAGTAGACTTTATCGTAAGCGGACATAGACTTGGCTATCGTGCCGGCTGCAGCACCCACTTGAAAAAAGTATCGCGCTACTTCTTGTCCAGCACCGATCTCGGAGAAGGTGCCGTAGATTTTATCGTTGAGGTTTATTTCGAGTGCTTTTTGCTCTGTTTCTAGTGCTTGTCTTTTATTCATGATGGATTGGTGGATGATGGTTGGCGAAGTTAGGGATTTTTGTACGGAAAAGGATTGTGGAAAGATGCTTTGGTTTTTGTTTAACTGTTGACTATTAACATTAACTGTTAACGCGCTTATGACGCGAAACCAACGATGACTATAAGGTTATCTTGCTGTTGCTAAATTACGCTAATAAACCAAAAGGATGAATCTGCCTTTCGCATCCACTTAATATGAATACTCTAATACTAGTTGAGAGGTGGCTAATTTTTTATAAAATTCTTCCGCCAAAGTTCCCCTTTATCATCCGTAATAATCAACCAATACATTCCTTTTGGAAAATTAGCAACAGATTTTGTGAGTTCATTTTTATTCGGCCAGGGCCAGTCGGCTACTGTTTGACCAAGGCTGTTGATGACTAGGATGTGATGAAGTTTTGTATTTTTATTTTCAGATGTAAGTGTAATGTTATGAGTCGCTGGATTTGGATACAGATTAATAGTGTTTTGTGGATCTTTTATTTCTTTGTTAGAGGACAGCAGTTCAAAGTCGATGGGAGTGCCCCATATTTCTCCGTTCTTGTTATAGTAAATAAGGTCTTCATCTCTTAAAATGTATGGAGACTCACGAAAAAAATGATGGGTATAGCCAAGCCCATTTGCATAACTTCTAGAAATCGTTGTTGAAGAATTATTGATACCCTGTATGAGAGTCTTTATCCAACCAAAGTTGTCACTATATTCAATAATCCCATAGTACCTCATAGGGTTTATATTAGAAGAATCAACTTCATAAGGATGAATATTAAATCCTTGATAACCATTTAGTTTGTATGTCTCTGAAATTGTATCACGCTCTTCGTAAATAAATTCTTCCCAAGTACTTGATTCGTAATCATACCATTCGGAATTACGAATAAGCCATTTTTCAATAGAATAATTCAAGGTATCTCCTATTAGCTCTTTTTCTAAAACTTTACGCCTAGTAAATTCCTCTGTGGTATAATGCAAACTTTCATAGTAATGCATCTCATCACCAATCTCAAAACCAAAGATATCTTCAGTCGTCAGTAACCCTTCTCCTATCTCCGGGTTTGAC
>JBGCDT010000503.1:0-7981 GCA_045105695.1 Saprospiraceae bacterium
AGTCAATCTGCTGATAATGAAGCGCACCTGTCATACTAACTCTTTTGCCAAGCTGATATTGTAACAATAGTCCTACATCGAAACCATACTGGCAATTAGGATCCAAGTCCCCTACTGATTCTTGATCTGCTCCGGCAAAAGTCAAATTATCCTCTAAATTTGACTTTTGGAAAAAACTATGTTTTGGCATAAACACTCCTCCCGTCACTCCAACACTCAAATTCTTCCAGCTCAATTTTTTAGTTTGGGAGATGGCAGGTACAAATGGTTTTTGAAATTCAAACAATGATGCTAATGAATCTTTGTTTGAAAAATTTGAAGAACTCAGTTCTTTTAGCTGTAAAGGATCTAATGTAAATACACCTTCTGTTTGGTCATCAGACAAGTTCTGATCAATCACAGTTTGTGAACTTTGTTGCTCTGTAAGATTAGTTTTAGTTGCTTTATTTAAAAAATTATCATTGTTCAGCACTGATGATGCAGGTGACTCTGTTTGTGCCGAGCTTGTATTGTTTTGCTCAGAACGGGTGAAGGAATTTGTGGTATTGGTACTACTCGGATAACTTTGGATAGTAGATTTCGGGGTTTTTACTTTTTCGTTTTTATCATTCCCAACAATACTCTTACGTATAGCTACTGGTTCTACAACTTTGGTTTTATAAATCGTGTCTATCTTTGTAATGGTTACTTTTTCAAAAACAGTATCAGGTACAACTACGGTTTTTGTTCCTTGGTTACTCACCGCTTCTTTCAACTCTACTAAATGCTTATTGGTACTATTCAAACTACTTGCTAAATAGAGAGAAGTCCCCGTCATAATTAAGAACCCAAGTCCTAGTAGCCAAAACCATTTACTGAATCGGCGTTCCTCTTCCTCCGGTGGTTGAATCCGTCCAGCCACATTCTCCCAGTCCGAGTCCATGTACTCAAACTCCTGGGTCTCTTTCAACTTCTCTGAGAATATTTTATCGAAGTCCTTATTATCCATATTTACTTTTTTTCTCGTCTAGTAATTGTAGCATCGCTTTGAGCTTCACTCTGGCTTTGGCCAAATTCGATTTGGAGGTCCCTTCACTAATACCTAATTTTTTAGCAATCTCTGGGTGGGTGTATCCTTCCACCACGTGCAGGTTGAATGCCATTCGATAGGATGGAGCTAATTTCTGCACTAATTTCATCAGGTCTTTGGCGGTCAATAGTTCCAAGGCATTGGCTGAAGTTTCTACATGTTGTGCATAGACTAAGTCTACCGTCTGGGGTCTCGTTTGTTTTTTGCGGTAACTGTCGATGGCGGTATTGACCAGTATTCGACTCAACCATCCTTTGAAAGAACTGCCTTGTGTGTACTTATCTAATTTCATAAATGCCTTTACAAAACCATCGTTCAAAATCTCTCGAGCTTCTTCTGAGTTCTTCGCATAACGATAACAGATCGTCATTCCATAATTGTAAAAATGTCGGTAGATTTTTTTCTGACTGACGGGGTCGTACTTCCGGCAGTTCAGTATAAGTTGTTGTAAGTCGGCATCTGTCATACGTGATTTTGTATGGGCAATTTTTCCATTTTACTTACTAACACGTTGTGTTTGGCGAAAGGGTTGCCTAGAGGTAGGATTTTTTTTCAGGAGGACTCTTGCAAAGGCTCAAAGAGCGTTGATTTGTTGTTTACCACAAAGGACACAATGTAGCACAAAGTTCCTCATTATCTCATGAAAAACTTTGTGCCTTTGTCATTAAAAAAACTCACTATCGTCTGAGCCTTTTAATTTCTATTTAAATTTTTATTAAAAAGGATTCGTCGCCCAAACCGTCACTTCAGGAATAAATCCTTTGTCATCCATTTCAATTACAGATAAAATTGTATGCGCTATATCATTGGGTTCCAACTTGTTGCTAACCTTCTCCTTTTCTTTTCTGTCTTGCTGGTTGAAAGCTGTTGTCACCTCACTTGGATTAACCAAACAAACTCGGATATTATCCTTACGCAACTCCGCCTGCCAACACTGGGTCATAGAACGAACCGCAAATTTGGACGCAGAATAAACCGTACCTCTGGCAAAGCCTTTCAAACTAGCCGTCGAACCTATATTGATAATGGTTCCAGATTTTTGCTTCTTCATGGGCTTAATCAACTCCTGTGTAAGTAGCGCCAACCCAAAAACATTGGTCTGAAAAACCTGCTCAAAATGCTTTGGTTTGATGTCTCCTAAAACAGGGAAGTCGCCAATCCCAGCGTTGTTTACAAGGATGTCAATTTTTCCACCGAGGAGCTTCAAACATTTTTTAGCTTTTGCAGAAATTTTATCTAAATCAGAAATATCGAATACCAATGGAATCGCTCCAATATCCTTAGCTGCCTTTTCAATGCGCTTTTTGTTCCTTCCGGTGATGACTACTTTGACGCCTTTTTTAATCAATTTTTCAGCAGTCGCTTTTCCGATTCCTAATGAGCCACCGGTTACGAGGGCTGTTTTGTTTTTTAATTTCATGTTTGTGTTATTGTTTATAATTTTATTGTAATTCAGTTTTAATATTTCTTTGTTTAAATCTCCACTACCCTGACCTTCTTCTTTTTCAAGCGCGCGTTATCTACAAATTTCAATAAGCTCTTAATTTTCTGCTTTGGCACCGCCGCAAAAGCACAGTCCTCTTTCAGCTCTATTTTCCCTAGTTCGTTATGCTTCAATTCACCTTGTTTGAAAAATAAACCAGCAATATCTCCTTTCGATATTTTATCTCTACGCCCACCTGAGATGAAAAGTGTTCGCCATTCAGAAGAGGTTGGAACGGGAGCTTCTTTTAAAAGCTCAACCTCTGTTACGTCAATAAATTCAGGTAAACTTTCTTCTTCCCATTGTAAAATATACGCAGTTCCATCGCTCTGCATACGAGCGGTTCTTCCATTACGATGAGTGAACTCCTGGCTACGATGTGGGAGATGATAATGGATGATGAATTTTATTTCAGGAACGTCAATACCACGTGCCGCCAAGTCTGTCGCAATTAGTAACTGATGTGTTCCATTTCTGAATTTGATGAGCGCTCGTTCTCTGTCCTTTTGTTCCATACCGCCATAGAAACAACCATGTGAGATGCCGTTTTCCGTAAGGTGATCGCTCACCCGCTGAATGCTGTCCTTGAAATTACAAAAGATGATTCCAGGCTGGCTACCGAAATGACAAAGCGCTTTGACCAAGGTGGGGAGTTTGTCTTTCTCTGGCGAGATGATAACTTTGATTTTTAATTTATTCAATCCATCTTTTAAGAAATCTATCGTCTTAGGATTTTCCAATTCAACAAAAGTTGGAATCTCCACCTCCTGAGTAGCAGAGGTCAGAATTTTCTTTTCTACGTTCGGTAAGGAACTGATGATTTCTTCCATCTCTTCTTCAAAACCAATCTCCAGAGACTTATCGAATTCGTCAAGAATCAGCGTACGTATTTGTGTTGTTAGAAAATTATCTTTTCGGATATGATCGGCTACCCGACCTGGTGTTCCGATGAGGATGGCTGGTCGGTGTTTGATGTTCAATTTATCTTTAGAAACCGTACGACCTCCGTAGACCGCATTGGTTTTAAAACCAGCCCCCATCTCCCGAACCACCTGCTCTATCTGAATGGCCAACTCTCGCGAAGGGACTAATATCAAAGCTTGTACTTCGGAACCATTCATATCCAATTCTGAAATCAGAGGTAGTAAAAAAGCTAAGGTCTTACCCGTTCCTGTTGGGGAAAGCAGAATGGTTTCTTTATTGGAATGGATCGCCACTTGAGCCGCTTCCTGCATCGGGTTTAGGGACTCAATTCCGAGTTTATCCAGTATGGCTTTTTGATTTTTTATTTTGGTAGACATTTTATTTTGAACTTTTAACTGTTGACCTTTAACTTTTAACTCCTACTGGCTCAGAACTAATACGTACGCTTTGCGACCTCGAGAAATTGGCCACGAAGTGTAGCAAGAGTTCGTAAATCAGTTGAGAAAAAAACTAAGACCTGATCTATTTTACGAACTGTAGCTTACGCACTCAACTCACTTCGCCAGCTCGCAAAACTAAGACGTACCTCTTTTTATACCTAACAGCGCAAAGCTAGTAAAGTTAAAGCTTAAACTAACACATCTTAGCTTACTCTTGCAGAGAACCTACTTTCTCATGGACAAAATCAAAAGCTCGTTCTTCCATCCACCACTCCCGCTCTCGGAAGTTTCGAATGAAGCCACAGTGCCCGCCGGTCTTCGGCATTTCCAGATATAAGTTTGGATTAGCAGTTGCCGCTTTTTCAGGGTAGCAATTATCGGAAATAAAAGTATCGTTCAGACTGGAGATCATTAAGGTAGGAATCTTAATTTCAGGTAAGACATGTCGACTACTACTAGCCGACCAGTATTCCTGAACGGTATCAAAGCCGTTGGCAGGAGCTGTAAAGTGAGTATCAAAATAGACAAAGTTGCCGGACATAAAAAACCCATTGTAGGTCTGTAGGGCATTTTGAAACTGTCGTTTCTTCCGGTTCGCTTTCAGGTTTAGTGGAAACATGAACCACTTGAGGTAGTGCCAATTGTACCACTGATTCAACCGCTCGTCTGATTTC
This sequence comes from Saprospiraceae bacterium, assembly GCA_045105695.1. Lineage (GTDB taxonomy): Bacteria > Bacteroidota > Bacteroidia > Chitinophagales > Saprospiraceae > CALGLS01. The sequence continues at coordinate 4,591 of JBGCDT010000503.1, forward strand.
TGAATATCTATGGGCGCAGAAAAAGCAATGCAAGAAGTAACTTCTTTAGGTAATCCACTCCCCTCTTCTCCAACGTATTTTAAGGCAAGATTACCTCCCAGACTATAGCCCAATAACACAATCTGTTCATAGCCATGTTTTGTAATGGCGTGCTCCACTGTCGATTTCAAATCATCACTAGCTCCCATGTGATAGCCACGTAGCAGACGGTTTGGTGTACCGGAACAACCTCGGTAGTTCATACCTAAAGCGTCCCATCCACGCTTATTAAAATAACGGATAGCTGCTCTTGAATAAAGACTTTTGGACTTGCCTTCGAGTCCTGCTACGGTTATGATGAGTTTCTTACTTCCTTGTTTAGACCAATCCAAATCTAGAAAATCCCCATCCGTTAATTCCACACGCTCCCGTTCAAATCGAACGCTTGGGATATAGCGAAGCAGAGATGCGTAGATGGTGCTGGCATGGCTGTTTTGGAAGACGATGTTCCTGGGTTTGAAGTTACTTTTGATGATGGGCAAAGGAGCGAGCTATTTCTTGTAAATGTTTTGTTAGAAAATTGGTAATGGATTGAATTGTTAACTAGAACAACTAAAGAGTCGAAAGGTTACGAAAGAACGCAAGCCCAAAGATATGGACTTGCGTTCTTTAAATTGAATAAGTTATAGGTCAATTTAAAAATCAGAAATACTCTACGCCAAAAGCTCCATTGGTAACAACCACTGTATCTATCGGATTTCCAAAGTCAAATTCAACTGCTGTAAACTCAAAGGTTCCTGAGAGCTCTGCTTCAGCCGTGTTATTATTTGTAATAGTAATGGTACCAGCAGTAGTCATAAACTCTCCATCCAATATTTTTTTATACTCCGCAGTGTAGCCAGGATTACTAACTAATTCATAAGTCCCTTCCTGAACGCCTGATGGTAAAACAAAAAAGAGTTGTCGATCTTGGCTTTGATCAGACTGAAACTCCAGGGTAGTCAGATCATCAAAACCGAGTACTACATTTGCCTCAAAAGGTACTCCGTCTATCTCAGCAGTCATAAATTCTGAAAACGGAACGGTACATGGATCGCAAGAGCCACCACAGTCAACATCTGTCTCATCACCATTTTGAATACCGTCCGTGCAGCTTGGACAAGGGCTACAAGAACCACCGCAGTCGATGTCTGTTTCATCGCCATTCTGAATACCATCCGTACAGGAGACACAAGCCGAGCAAACGCCGCCGCAGTCAATGTCGGTTTCATCTTGATTTAAAATACCATCGGTACAAGTTGGATCAGGGTCGTTGCTATCGTCAGAACCACAGGAGGTAAATACTAAGGTCATTGTTAAAAAAACGGAAAGAAAAAGAAGAGTTGTTTTTAAATTTTTCATACTAGGTTTTATGTGTTTAATTAATGGATATTAATAAATGCTATAAAGTCAATTTTTACAATCTACTACTTATTAGAACAAAGTGTTTATCAGTTCATGAAACGTTTTCGGATAGCTTTTCAGTAATTGCTCCAAATCGCCAGGCACTTCAAAATCACTGTACTCAAAAGCAGGTGCCATAGTTGTTCCCAGCAGAGCGAATTCTCCACCTGATTTTAGACGGCTTCCCTGCCAAATATTTTTTGAAACTACAAACTGCGGTTTCTCATTTTCTAGAATATTAGTTCCCAATTCTACTACTTGAGCATCGCCTTCCTCTTTGAGTAATAATAATTCGACAGGATCTCCCAGGTAGAAGTGATAGACTTCGTCAGTCGGAAGACAGTGGATTTTAGAATGGGTATCTGGAGTAAGTAGATAATAAATGGCAGAGGCCGTTGGTCGGGTTTCTTCTTTTGATCGGATATTGAACTTGGCTTTATCGGAAGAGGTGTAGGTTCGTGTGAAATAACCGCCTTCCATTTCGAGAGGCTCTAGATCTAGGGTTTCTATGATTTGCTGGATGCTTGGTTTCATTGGGTAAACATAAGGAAGATTTTGTTCCTTTTTATTTTTATTGATTGGAGCTGTTTTTACAAGTTGCGATTCAAATTTCCCTCGTTAACTTGAAGAGCTATTACAACTTGCAGCCCAAGACCTTTTAATTTTTCTTTTCATTTTAATTTTAATTACCTAGAACTCATAACGTACACCAGATTCTATACCCATCGCAATCAAACGTTCCCCTACTGACTCCGATAAACTGGTAATCTGATAACGTGCAGTCATTTGTATAAAAGCAGGTAGTTCTCGGCGGATTAAAAATTCAGCACCAATTGCGATTGCAGAAGACAGATTCCAGGAGTTGATATTTTCATCCCAGACAATTTGTTGTCTTTCGCCATCTTCCGTTTTCCCTATGAATTTAGTTTGCAAGTGATGATTGGCAGAGAGGCCAGCTTCTATATAAGATTTGCACCAGTTTTCAGAATACACATAGCGGATAGCCAGCGGAAATTCCAGCATTTGGTAAATCTGTTGGAAGTAGCTTCCAGAGTGAGGTTGAAAGTCTTTTTCTAAAATTTCGGTAGCTTGTTCATAGTTGGTATAAAAAGGAGATCTGGTCTTATAACCCGCATGTACATAACGGATCCCAGTCTTCAGGTATAGCTTGCGTTTAAGTTGGATGTTGTAATTAAAGCCCAGCCTGTAGTTGGTTTTTCCCTTGTCTTTATTATTTCTAAAATCAATAATACTTTCTTCATTTTCGGAACCAGATTGATTGTATAACAATCTGTGCCCGTATTCTACACCGACGATAAGATCAATAGAATTGGGTTTATATTCAGTAAAGAGTTGAGCAGTAAGAGTATTGTTATAACAAAGTGTACACAGTAGGAAAACAATAACGAGCTGGGCTTTTTTCATAGCTATAGATTTTACGATTGTTTTGATTTGACTTAGTAACGGAAGAAAATTAAGGCGGATTGAATGGTATTGTTTTTTTAACAGTTTATGCTTTAACAAAAGTAGGAACGGCATTGACAAGGGCTTCAATTAATGAATCCCTTGTATTTGTTTTTCGCTGCAAGTCTAATATGTTTTGTAATTTCAGCAATAAGAATAGCTGTATCTGCTCCCCTTTCATAAACCAACTGTACAGTAGTTCTACACGTTAAAAAACAAGACAAAACAATTCCACAGTTATTTTTTGCATTTGAAAACTAAACCACTTTAAAATGAGACGGAACATCCTCCCAGCTCTGATTCTTTTCCTATTTACTTTTTCTACGGCTCAGGCACAGCTTCAGAAGGGGGATTTTTTCACACAACCAAGTGCTACTTTAGAATATAATTTCGATGGGCCTCATCAAGTTGAACGATTCAATCAGAACCTATTTCTGAATGGCTACTGGATGGTTTCTAAAAGGATCATGGTCGGAGGAGGGCTTTTATTAGACAATGGAAATAT